>JABGVY010000293.1 GCA_018645845.1 Gammaproteobacteria bacterium
AGTTGCGAAGGGTCGTTTAAAGGCGTTAAGGTGCGCAGTCAAATTCCCCTAAGGCGTCGCAGTAATGGCTGATAATTTGCATTTCGACACACTTTCACTTCATGGTGGTCAACAACCGGATCCGACGACTGGTGCAAGGGCTACGCCCCTCTATCAAACTGCATCCTATGTTTTCCGCGATACTGATTATGCGGCGGGTCTGTTCAACATCGAGAGAGCCGGGCACGTCTACTCCCGTCTTTCGAACCCCACCAATGCCGTTCTCGAAGAGAGAATCGCCATGCTGGACAATGGTGTAGGTGCGATCGCCACTGCAAGTGGCCAGGCAGCGATACATTTAGGCGTGGCGACATTGTTAGGGGCTGGAGATCACATTGTTGCCTCAAGAAGTATCTATGGTGGTACGCACAATCTGCTGGATTACACGCTGCGAAGATTCGGCATTGATACGACTTTTGTTGATCCAAGAAGCCCACAGGATTTTGCGAACGCTATTCAGGACAATACCCGTCTGGTTTTCGGTGAAATACTGGGCAACCCGGGCCTTGAAGTGCTGAATGTTCCGGAAATCTCAAAAGTTGCGCACGACGCGGGATTGCCGTTGATGGTCGACGCCACATTCACTACGCCCTATCTTTGCCGACCAATTGATCTTGGGGCTGATATTGTGATGCATTCTGCGACCAAGTTTCTTTCCGGGCACGGTATTGTTATCGGCGGATTATTGGTCGATGGAGGAACTTTTGACTGGGCCGCTTCGGGCAAATTCCCGACCATGAGCGAACCTTATGCGGGCTTCCACAATCTTACTTTTTCGGAGGAGTTCGGCCCCGCTGCATTCATCACCCGGGCCCGCAAGGAAGGGTTACGGGATTTCGGCGCCTGTATGAGCCCAACAACGGCTTTTCATATCTTGCAGGGGATGGAAACACTGTCGCTGCGCATGCAGAAGCACGTGACCAATACTGCTGAAATTGTTGAGTTTCTTGCCCAACAAGAAGGCGTTGAAAGAGTAAATCATCCGATGCTTGAGAGTCATCCGGATCACGAATTGGCGAAGTCGCTTCTGCCGAAGGGCTGCGGCGCTGTATTTGGTTTTGAGTTGTCGGGTGGTCGCCAGGCGGGCATTCGATTTATTGAGGCGCTGGAGGTGTTTTCTCATCTCGCGAATGTTGGCGATGCAAAATCACTGGTGATACATCCTGCCAGTACGACGCATCACAGAATGGGCTCTGAAGCGCTGGCAAAAGCCGGGATCTCTGAAGGCCTGATCCGACTGTCTGTGGGTTTGGAAGACACCAAGGACCTGATCGCTGACCTGAAGAAGGGTTTGCGTGCGGCAGGGAGAGCTTAATGTACGTATCAGTAGGTGGCCATAAGGCATTTTTCAGCACCGGCAGCGGCCAGCATGCTGCGGAGAACGAATCGGTGTTATTTATTCATGGCGCGGGTTTTGATCATACTGTCTGGACGTTGCCAGCTCGATACTTCGCCCGGCAGGGTCGTAATGTCATTGCTGTTGACTTGCCCGGTCGTGGCCTGTCGGGCGGGGAAGCATTAACGAGTATTGAAGCAATGGCTGACTGGTTGGGCCTTCTGCTTGATGAGCTTGATATCCGGCAGGCCTCTATCGTTGGCCACAGTATGGGGTCACTCGTTGCCTTGAATTATGCGGCCAAGTATCCGGGCAGGGTTCGAAATCTTGCGCTTTTAGGTACCTCGACACCCATGCCTGTCTCTGATCCTCTGCTGGATGCGGCCCGGGCCAATCAGCATCAGGCGATCGACATGGCGAATACCTGGAGCCACAGTAGTTTCGCGCACCAGGGCGGCAACGAAAACCCGGGTCTTACGCTGACCTTGTCGGGTCAGAGACTACTGGAGCGAGCAGGACCCGGCGTGTATTTCGCTGACCTCAATGCCTGCAATGACTTTATAGATGGCGAAATCCTGGCGACCCAGGTGAAAGCAGAAACGCTTGTTATCCTTGGGCTTGAAGATCGAATGACCAGAGCCAGTGCCGGCCGATCCGTGGCGGCGGCAATTAGCAATACAAGAGTCGTTGAGCTAGATGCATGCGGCCATTCCATGTTGTCCGAGCAGCCGAACGCTGTTTTGGATGCGCTGGCGACGCTGGTTTAACGACCCAATATCGTTATCGAGACCGGAGGCTTGTGGTAATAGCGGCCATAGCGGACCTCATAAAAGGTTGTGCTGTCTGCGGTGATCGTTGCATGCCCCTGACCGTCGGCGGAAGCCTGCAGTCTAAAAGGTCAGGGGAAGGCGAGTTGCACTGTACGCTTTAAGCAGACTTTAAAGCGCCAGGTTCTGGAGGATAGTTCGTGTCTTTTATCGTGCAAACGGTGCTATTTTTCGATGTAGCGCTCAACCCCTGACCCCCGGGTATGCTAAACTTGGCCCTCCTTCCAATCCTTCATCCAGATGGCACTTATTCTAGGCATAGACCCTGGCTCAAGGGTTACCGGTTACGGCATTATCAAGGCCGTTGGTAATCATCAGGAATATGTGGCGAGTGGATGTATCAAGACCACCGCGAAAGAATCGCTCGCTGAAAGGCTGGACGTCATATTTCAGGGCGTCACCCAGATTATTAATGAATTTGTCCCAGCAGAACTCGCCATTGAGCGCATCTTTATGTCTCGTTCAGCGGAATCTGCGTTGAAGCTTGGCCATGCTCGAGGTGTGGCAATGGTTGCGGCTGTAAACCAGGGGTTGCCAGTTTTCGAATATGAAGCGCGAAAGATCAAGCAAGCAGTTGTTGGGAGTGGCGCAGCGAGTAAAAGCCAGGTTCAGCACATGGTGATGACCCTTCTGAAACTCCCTTCCAGTCCTCAGGAAGATGCAGCTGATGCTCTGGCAATTGCGATCTGTCATGTCAATACGCAGCACAATCTGGCCAAGATGAGCAATAGTAGTAGTTCGATTATCGATACGAATCGTTTCCGACGTGGCAGGTTTGCAGAAGAGACCACAAAAAAATGATCGGTCGACTTACAGGGCTTGTGATTGAAAGCACCCCGGGGCAGTTGTTACTTGATGTTGGTGGTGTGGGTTATGAAGTTGAAATTTCTCTTACGACCTATGCCCATATTTTGGAAGTCCAAGGGCTGGAAACCC
>JABGVY010000186.1 GCA_018645845.1 Gammaproteobacteria bacterium
CATTAACTATTCAATCAACAATTATGGCATCTCCGTGTGGGGTAGAAACATTACCGACGAAAGAGAGCAAAGGTGGTCAACGATTGGCGGTCTTACTTCTCGTGGCTGGTGGAATGAGCCTGCAACTTACGGGGTAACATTGTCAGCCTCTTTTTAGAACCAGCTGTACAATAGCAAGATAATTAAGGGCGCTTTATGCGCCCTTTTTTTATCTAAAGCAGAAGGGGTTTTCTTCGATCGAATACGCCAATCGCTGACGGGATCGACAGGTGTTTACTCTATTGGGGTCACTATGCCCGATTGTCGTTATATTAATGCTAGTCTTGTCAACCGGGCCCAAAGGAACATTTCTGATGCGTTCTATCTTGCTCACCGTGCTTTTGCTAATTTCTTCCCTGCTGTTTGCAGAATCTAAATCCGTTTCGATGGGTGACTACACCACCTGTGCCGTCTATCACAGGATGATAGCAGGCTCTTTCAGACTGGAGGGTGGTCTTCAGGTCATGGCCGATCTCGAAGCTGAAAAGATGGATGACTTTATTGAAAGATCCAAACACGCAGCTGCCGAGGAGTATGGTGAGGCCCTCGCAGAAGAATACTTCCTTGAGGAGTGGCGTGATGTCCTCGCCTATATGACCGACCAGATCAACCGAAACTACGAGAACGTATCGGTGCTGAAGGGTAGATACAAAAAATGGTGTGATCGTCTTGGCTCATCATTGACCGATGGTGAAACAAAAAAACAGCTCTAAGCCATCGTTTCGTTTCGAGCTTGTTTACTGCTCTGCCAAACATTGGATTAAAAAATAATGTCAGGTTCAAACAATTGGCTGACTTGCAGAAAAGGTCGAATGATCTAGGATACACAGTTCATATTTTACGGAGCTTCTGATGTCGCGCATCTTGATTCTTTTTCTGGCCGGTCTACTGACTGCCTGTTCCGACAAGGGCGATACCAACGTGCAATCCAGCTCGGCACCGTCTGTAGAACTCCCAAACATGCAAAAAAATCTTCAATTGAAATTTCTCAACGCCAAACCAGGTGATGTCATCACAATCCCGGCAGGAAGATTTGAATTTCAACGATCGCTCTCGCTAAAAGTTGATGGTGTGACCGTTCGCGGCGCCGGTATGGATAAAACCATCCTCGACTTCAAGAATCAGATAAGCGGCGCAGAGGGCATACTGGTGACGGCCAACGATTTCACTATCGAAGACCTCGCTATTGAAGATGCTAAAGGTGACGCTCTTAAGATCAATGACGGTAAGAACATCGTCGTGCGTCGGGTTCGCACTGAATGGACTAATGGGCCAGACACCAACAATGGCGCCTACGGCATTTATCCAGTGCAGACAGAGAACACGCTGATCGAGGGAGCCATTGCGATAGGCGCCTCCGATGCTGGTATCTATGTTGGTCAATCTCGTAACGTTGTCGTCCGTGACAGTAGAGCAGAATACAACGTGGCGGGTATCGAGATCGAAAACACGGTAGACGCCGATGTGTACAACAATGTCGCAACCAACAACACCGGCGGCATACTGGTGTTCAACATGCCTAACCTTTCCCTCGAAGGTGTCAGGACACGAATCTACAACAACCAAATCGTCGACAACAACACGGCGAACTTTGCAGCACCGGGCGGCGCGGTAGCAGGGGTGCCCGCGGGCTCTGGTATTTCAATAAATTCCAACGATCTTGTTGAGGTTTTCGACAATGATCTTAAGAACAATCAAACCGCCCATATTGTCATCTCAAGCGTTTACTCCACCAACTACAGCGATAGAGAAAACGCATCTTCTTTTGATCCGTACCCGGAAAAGATATCAATTCATGACAATCGTTATGAGGGTGGCGGTAATGACCCTGACACAAATTATCTTCCCCAACTTAAAAATGCCGTCTTTGGCGAAGAGGGGTCATTTCCAAACGTGATCTGGGATGGTTTTGTGAATCCAGAACTCGTTGTGGATGGCAAACTGCCAGCCGAATATCAGATTTGTATCTACAATGAAGCTTCCAGCGCAATCTTTAACGTTGACGCGCCAAATCGGTTCGCCAGCCCAAGAGTCAACGAGACTGACCACCAGTGCCAGCATAGTCCGCTGCCTGCTGTACAGTTAGAGCGCTTTTGAACATTGCGCCTTGAACCTCTCGCTCTGGCAAGCTGCTTCCTGTACCTATTAACCCTGGCGGGGTGTGCACCGGAGGTTTCCAGATTTCCAGATAAAGATCCGGCCCTACTGTCGGGCTGGTCGCTCATGTCACAGCAGAGCAATCAGTTGGTATTGCACGATGACGTTCACCCGTATCTGCTCAATGCTACCTTGTTTACCGACTATGCACACAAACTCCGGACCATAACGATTCCGGAAGGACACCAGGTCACGTTGAATTCAGAGGGCTCCCTGAACTTTCCGATCGGAAGCATCATCAGCAAGACCTTCTACTACCCAAAAGCCGATAACGGTGTTCTGAAAGCCGATGACGATGGCAGCCTGTTCAAACCAGAAGTCGGCACAAGAGGCGGGCTTGATTTAGAAAAAGTGCGCCTGGTAGAAACCCGGCTTTTAGTTCACCGACAGTCCGGCTGGGTCGCATTACCGTATGTGTGGAACAACGAGCAGACCGAGGCCACCCTGGAGGCTATCGGCGATATCAAATCACTGGAACTTGTAAACGGTCCGGAGCCTCGGAGCTTTCCTTACATTGTGCCCGACCAGAACCAATGCGCCGGGTGCCACGGCACCAGCACTGCTTCAAAATCAGTCAATCCCATAGGACCCAGCGTTGCGAACCTGAACCGTAATGGTTATGACGGCAATCAAAATCAACTTGATGCCTGGCAGGCGGACGGCTGGCTTGAGATCAACAGCAATTCGGTACCAGCCATGAAAGACTGGCAGGATACTTCAAATACTCTTGAAGATAGAGCAAGGTCTTACCTTGATATTAATTGCGGGCATTGCCACAGTGAAAAAGGGCCCGCGGATACGTCAGGCCTCTACCTGGACATCGCCACCAAACACAGGATGCGCCTGGGTGAATGCAAATTACCTATCGCTGCGGGCCAGGGCACCGGAGGCAACAAATTCTCCATAGTGCCCGGCAAACCGGAAGAATCCATTCTGGTCTACCGAATGACCTCCATCGATCCTGGCGCAATGATGCCGGAACTCGGCAGGAGCCTTGTTCACGAC
>JABGVY010000065.1 GCA_018645845.1 Gammaproteobacteria bacterium
GCCAGGTAAGGCAATCGTTCTACGGTGAAGAAGTACAGCGTATCCAGCGAGGCCGCGATGACGTGAAGGTCATGTTGCGCTACACCGAGTCCGAGCGCCGGACATTAGGTGCGCTGGATCAGATGCGAATACGGCCCATGGACGGGTCTGAAGTGCCCTTTGCAACTGTTGCGCGGGCGACACTGGGCCGCGGGTTTTCCGCGATCAAACGAATAGATGGCCGCCGCGTGGTGAACGTCACCGCAGACGTTGATCGAACGGTGATCACAGCGAACGAGATACTTGCTAAATTCGGTAGCGGTCCCGTTCAGGAGATCATGCGAGATCACCCGCGCGTGTCAGTCAGCCTGGAAGGTACCCAGCGGGAGCAGAGTGAAACTTTTAGTTCACTGCTCCCGATGTTCATACTTGCACTGTTTATTATTTACGCATTGTTAGCGATTCCGCTTCGCTCATACGGTCAGCCACTCATTATTATGTCGGTTATTCCATTTGCGTTTGTCGGTTCGGTTTGGGGGCACATCATTATGAAAATTCTTGGCCTGCTCGACAGCATGGCGATCATGTCTATCATGGGTATTGTTGCAGCCTCTGGTGTAGTGGTGAACTCCAGTTTGGTGCTGGTTCACGCCGTTAACCATCGGCGGGCTGACGGCATGTCAGTGAGTGATGCTGTGATTGAAGCGGCCGTATCCCGTTGCAGGCCGATCCTCTTGACATCACTAACGACCTTTGCCGGCCTCACACCGTTGTTGCTGAATCAATCTGTGCAGGCAGGAGTATTGATACCGATGGCAACGTCATTGGCCTGGGGGGTCATGCTGGCGACGGTAGTGACCTTGCTGGTTGTGCCTGCCGGGTATTTGATACTTGAAGATGCAGGCACTCGGCACTCGGCACCGATCGCCTAATCGCGCGCTGCGCCTCTACAATGCCAGATATAGCGCCAGATATAGTGCCAGAATCCCGTTGCTGGCAATCATGTAGGCGTCAAAGCTAGGATAGAAGTTTTCTCAACCTTTAATCGATAGGGTTTGCGCTGATGACAGACAAGACTGAAAGCATCTCCTCCCGGCAAAAAAAATACACCCTATTTGTACTCGTGCTTGTTTTTACCTCCAGCCATGTCGATCGACAAATTATGGGCATCCTCGGGCAACCCATCAAAGAGTCATTGCAGATTAGTGATACTCAACTGGGTTTGTTAACGGGCATTATGTTCGCCGTTTTCTATGCAACCCTGGGTATGCCTATGGCCATGTGGGCAGACCGTCGAAACCGGCGCAATCTGATCTCTTTTTCAGTCTTTTTATGGAGTGGTATGACAGCGCTGTGCGGCGCAGCAGTATCTTTTACACAACTCCTATTGCTTCGCATTGGCGTGGGCGTGGGTGAAGCCGGGTCGAATCCTCCCTCGCATTCGATAATCGCCGATCTTTACCCAAAGGAGCAGCGCGCAACCGCAATGGCGATTTTTGGTACCGGTATTAATTGGGGAATACTGATCGGTTTTCTTGTTGGTGGGTGGATCAACGAATGGTACGGATGGCGAACCGCCTTTGTTGTCGTCGGCCTCCCGGGCATCTTTTTAGCCTTGCTAGTGCGCTTCACCCTGAAAGACCCGCCGCGAGGTTATGCGGATGCAAAGGGGCAAGAGCTACCAAAATTGAAGCCGCCGCCTTTTTGGAGCGTGGCCAAATTCATGTTGTATAACCCGGTACTCCGAAACATTGTTGCAGCAGGCACATTGGCTGCGTTTACTGGCTATGCGTCGGTCATTTGGGTGCCCATTTATCTGGTTCGTATTCATGGTATGGGGACGGGTGAGGTTGGCACCTACCTCGCCCTTTTTATTGGCGTTGGGGGCGCTGTCGGCATATATCTGGGAGGTCGCTTGGCCGACCTGTTGGCTGCTCGGCACGGAGAGCAATGGCTGCCCTGGATCGTCGCAGTGGCAAGTTTACTGGGGCTTCCTTTCCTATATTTTTGTTTCATGGCCGCTAGTCAGACGGGTGCCTTGTGGGCCTACGCGCGGCCGGCTGCACTAGGGACTGTGTATGTCGCGCCTGGTTTTGCATTGATACAGAATCAGACGCCAACGGAAATGCGCTCGGTCGCAGCAGCCATTAATCTGTTCATCAGCAACATTATTGGGCTTGGGCTTGGACCTTTCTCTGTCGGTTTTTTTAGCGATGTGTTTTCACCGGAATATGGCCTTGATGGCTTACGCTATGCCCTGATGACCACTTTGGTGGTTATTTTGTGGGGGTCTTTTCACTACTTTAGAACGGGTGTGCTATTGAAACGTTCGGCACCCTGACA
>JABGVY010000379.1 GCA_018645845.1 Gammaproteobacteria bacterium
ATGGAGGCGGCGGCCTGCCTCCGGAGAAAGCCGCCATACTTTCCCAGGAAATGAAGCGCATCAATGCCACTGCCCCATCATCGGGCATGGGCCTGACGATGATTGGCCCAACACTCCTCGAGTACGGAACAGAGGAACAAAAGCAGCGACATATTCCCAAAATTTGCGACGGCTCAATCCGATGGTGCCAGGGGTATAGTGAGCCCGGCGCAGGATCTGACCTGGCGGCTCTGCAGGCCAAAGCGGTCCTGGACGGCGACCATTTCGTCATCAACGGACAGAAAACCTGGACATCCGGCGCTCAGCACGCTGACTGGATGTTTGCGCTGGTTCGAACCAACCCAGACGCACCCAAACATGACGGCATCAGTTTCGTGCTCTTTGATATGCATCAGGAGGGCGTGGCCGTTAAGCCGATTCAACTTATTTCAGGTTCCTCGCCGTTTTGTGAAACATTCCTCGACAACGTCACCGCCCGTCGGGATGACCTTGTAGGCGAAATGAACAAAGGCTGGACTGTCGGCAAACGACTGCTGCAATTTGAAAGATCAGGCATTGGTGGGCTGGCTGGTGCCAATAAGAAAAAAGTTGAAAAAACGCGCAACCAACTGGCTGACCTCGCCAAACAATATACCGGCGAGAGCGACACCCGGATTGCTGATCAGGGCACACGCGAAAAAGTCCTGGAGCATTCGATGCGAGAACGCGCATTCCAGCTCACGGCGCGGCGTGTCGCGCAGGAAAACCAATCAGGAAAAACCCCGGGCGCTGCAACCTCCATTTTCAAGCTGGTTGGCGCCAACCTCGCCCGCAACGCGACCGAACTAAAGTCAGAAATGATGGGTATCAACGGTATTGGCTGGGAAGGGGAGGAATTCTCAGACAAGGAACTGGAGACCACCAGAAACTGGCTCAACTCGCGAGCGGTAACCATTTACGGCGGTACTAATGAAGTTCAAATGAATATCATTAGCAAACGTGTTCTTGGCCTACCAGAGTAGCCAACATCACCTACTAATCCAGGTCACGGACTAGCCCTCATTTGAGACGTCCATGCCGCGACGGAATATCCGACAGGAGTATTTCCAAGCGGCGCAAACTCATTGAAAACAGCCTGCTCGTGATTCGCTATACTGCTGCTTTCGCAATAGGCAGTTTTTTGAACGACACTCCTACACCGCTGACACGCACTGAAGACAAGTCGATCTTCGCGTCAATGAAAGTCCATGACTATCGCTGCCTTTGGATCGGAATGCTGGCGTCTGCCTTTGCGCTGAATATGCAACTGGTAGCGCAAGGTTGGCTGGTCTACGAAATGACCTCTTCGGCGATCAATCTCACCTGGGTTACCCTTTCTTTTATGTTACCTCAGGTAGTGTTCTCTCTACTTGGTGGCGTGCTCGCTGACAGAGTCAGAAAAAAACCCCTAATCGGCTGGACCCCCGTGATCAACGGTGTTGCCACGCTCGCCATGGGTGGTGTCATCATGTCGGGGCACGTGACGTTCTGGGACTTCATCTGGGTAGGGGCCCTGAATGGCACAGTACTATCACTGTCAATTCCGGCAAGGACGGCATTGATCCCCGAGGTCGTTGGCGAGCCGCTCATGTTCAATGCCATGGCATTTAATACGGCCTCCTGGAACCTTTCGAGAATACTGGGACCGGCATTAGCCGGATTCATGATCGCTATTTTCGCCGATGGTGATACTTCATCCACCTTCGGTGTCGGACTGGTTTACTTTCTGCTTTCCATACTTTACTTCATATCGGCGCTCAGCATACTTTTCCTGAAGCATGAGGGACGTCCCGTCCCCGGTGAGCGAAAGAGCCCAATGGCTGAAACAGCCGATGGGCTGAGATATGTCATGAACTCCCCTGTCGTCGGCGGGTTGATACTGCTGTCAATTATGCCGTTCCTGTTTGGACTGACCATCAACACTTTATTACCGGCTTTCTCAACAGATGTGCTGCAGGGCGGACCAGATGATCTGGGCTTTTTAATGACCGGCATGGGCGCAGGCGCCATTGTTGGATCCCTGGTCCTGGCCAAAATGGGCAATGTCCACAACAAAGGATACTGGCTCATTGCCACAGGCGCGCTGTGGGGGTTGATGGTCGCACTCTTCGCGCTGTCAGAGACGTTTGTCACCGCAACATTGTACATTGCGATCATCGGATTCATCTCTGCGGTAAATATGTCGATGAATCGGTCACTGGTTCAACTACAAGTTGAACAACACATGCGAGGCAGGATAATGAGTATCGACATGATGTCACATGGGCTGATGCCTCTTGGTGTACTGCCTATTGGATACATCGCTGAAACCGTCAGCATTTCAGCCGGGTTGGTCACCAGCGGTATTATCCTGTGCCTCAGCACCTTGCTTTTAGGCACACTGATGCCAAAAGTCAGGGCAATTAACATCGGTTATTAGGGTCCAGTATGTTGCAGATAGTGAATTTTTTTTGGCAGATATGCCTGCTACGCCAAAGCCCTGAAGGACTTCCCTCAACCAGGTTCTCAACAGGCGCAACCTTCATGACCTACCTCGCCATTACACTTGGCGTTGCAGCAGTCACCCGACCGGATCAATCCCTGTCAACTACCACTGGAACAATCGCCATTGGTATCTTGCTTCAAACCGGTGTGACGTTCCTGCTCCTGCAGTTCAAAGGTTATCGCTATCGGTTTAACGCTACCTGGTCAGCACTTCTTGGCGCTAATACCATCATGCTGCTAATACTACTCCCTTTTAATTTCATCATTCTCAACTCGAGCAACAACACAATTTTGATGTTCGCAGATTCGGCTACTTGGGTCTGCCTGGGCTGGTGGCTGGCTATCGCCGGCTATATCTATCACAAGGCAGTTGAAATCAGTGTTTTTCAGGGAGCGGTCATCGCATTCCTGATCGAGTTCATCGGCGTCATCATCGCCTTCAACCTTTTCCCGAGATGAGCATGAAGATTCACATTCTGGGTATTTGCGGCACACTCATGGGGAGTATCGCTTTACTGGCAAGGCAATTGGGACACCAGGTCACAGGAACTGACGAGAACGTATACCCGCCCATGAGCACCCAATTGGAGAGTGCCGGGATCAAACTCTCAACCGGCTATACGGCTGAATGCATACCTGCTGGAACAGAACTCGTCATCGTCGGAAATGCCAACCTGCCAAGGGGAAATCCCGCCCTGGAAACAGTAATGAACAGGGGCATTGCCTACACCTCAGGCGCCGAATGGATGGGCAGATACCTTCTCGCCGATCGCTGGGTCATCGCTGTTGCGGGCACCCATGGCAAGACAACCACAACCTCAATGATTAGCTGGATACTCGAGTACGCAGGGTTAAACCCGGGCTTCCTGATCGGTGGTATCCCGCAGAACTTTGAACAATCTTCCAGGCTCGGCGCGGACCCATTCTTTGTCATAGAAGCAGATGAATACGACACTTCCTACTTCGACCGACGATCCAAGTTCCTGCACTACCGACCAAGAACGTTGGTAATGAACAACCTCGAATTTGACCACGCAGATATTTTTGAGAACCTTGATGCCATCAAGGCACAGTTCCACCTACTACTCAGATCAGTTCCCAGTGAAGGCCTGGTGATACATCCAGACGATGATGCAAACCTGCAAGACGTCATAGCTCAGGGATGCTGGACATCAACCCTTACTATCGGCGGAGAACAGCTCCATGCCGTGCTGCATAGCGAAGACGGCTCAAAGTTTTCAGTTGTTCTTGAGGGCCAAACCAAAGGTGATGTTTCATGGTCAATGACCGGTAACCACAATATCAGCAATGCGCTATCTGCCATTGCTGCAGCCCGCCACGTAGGCGTCTCGCCCGAGGTCGCCTGCGAAGCACTCTCTGGTTTTGCGGGCGTGAAAAGGAGAATGGAACTGATCTATTCAGAACTAACCCAATCCAAACCTGACCTTCATATCTATGACGATTTTGCTCACCATCCAACGGCAATAGACACCACATTAGCAGGCTTAAGGAACAAGGTGGGTGACGAACGGATTCTAGCCATCATTGAACCTGCATCTCACACCATGAAACTTGGTATTCATGAATCAACCCTCGCGAGCAGCGCCGGGCACGCTGACCAGACCATCTGGTTTCAACCGACCAACGTCAAATGGGACATGCAAAAGCTCTCTGAGGGGAATATGAGCCTTGCCACTGACACTGAAAAACTGGTCACGACGGTTGCCCGAGAAATCACAGAACGAAGCTCAAATCTGCATGTCGTCATCATGAGTAACGGCTCCTTTTCCGGGTTTCACACCCAGCTCATTGAGCGCATTTCCGCCTGACTTGACGCATCCAGGAACTTCTTAAATACTGGTGGCCTGTCTCTGGAACTGGCGAGCATGACGGACACGATAGAAGCAATATCCTGCGCCCACCTGGATTACATCTTCGATCATTGCAGAAGCAGATCAATTCAGCTGCAACGAATCACAAGCGGGTCCCCTTACCCGCTGACGCACCTCACCGATCACACGCAAACAATCCCCTGGGAAACCTTCCAGGATCTGGTTTCCCAGACCGGGAAATTTTTCGATGCTGACGATCTCCGCGAGATTGGCAGGCATTCCTGGAACTCCCCACTGCTGCAGGTACACGCCAGCATTGGGCGGATCATGTTTACGCCGTTCGATCAATTCCTTAGCGTGTATGGTACCCGTGGTTACTGTGCGCGCCACTTCCCACTTGAAACCAGTGCACGGCAACTATCTGAGACACAAATCGATATCTGGCTGAAACCTCGGCACGGCCTAACTATCAGTAAAGCCTTCTACACCATTCTTGCCGGCCAATTAGAAGACCTTACAACGGCCATTGGGCTGCCCCGATCCATGGTAAAGATTGCCTTTTCAGGCAAAACGGCACACTACTCCGTGACGATGTACAAAGCCAGTTTGCCCGTCTTTGCCTTCCGGCGACTGTGTCTCTGGCTTACAGCATCGAAAACGATCACGCGAGAATTTGCAGGCATTCAGCAACGACAGGAAAATCTGACTCGTGATTACCAAAGGTCTTTTTCAAACAAGGAATCTACATTAAAGAAACTAATCCAGAAGTTAGGCTTCTTCGAACTGGCCGCAGACCAACTCCCGCACATTGTATGGACAATGACTCCCCGAGAAGATGCCAGGTTTATTACTTCCATAACCCATCAGTTGGGTTACCAGGAAAACGAGGTAAACCTCAAAAACATCGTAAGTCCTCTTCAGGTCACGGCCCTCGCCAAGCTGGTTGACACAGTACTTCAATCCTGCCGACCTGGGGCTGAAGTGCTGAAAACCTTGAAAGCATCGTCCATGGAACTGGAGGTCAAACACAAACAGGGGCACAACACCCGATTTGCCGTACAAGTAATCCCAGGCCCCCACGCAGGAAGTTCATCAGAAGACGAACAACTGGCCATTTGTATAGCGACTGACATCACAGACCGACAAAAACTTGTCGACGCTCTTGACTGGCAAATAGAAAACCTTCGGGCCATCAGCGACCTGTCCCTGGACGCCATTTTTACCCTGGGGCAGGATGAAAAAATCATTGCAGCCAACCCGTCCGCCTATTCCATTTTTGGCTACCAGAGCCCGGAGCTTATAGGCATGTGCATTACAGACCTGCTGCCCCAGTCACTGGCAGATTCGCATTACGGCATCCGGAGAGACCGCTCGGCATTGCCCTTACAGATTATTACTTCTCCTGAATTTTTGGATAAATCTGGCAACAGAATTTACGTTGTCAGGGACATGACGAGCAGTGCCCAGTTCCAGAAAGAAAAGCAGTCGCTTGAAAGACAGATTCAGTCTGTGCAGAAAACAAATTCTATCGGCCAACTCGCCAGCGGAATCGCCCATGATTTTAGTAATCTTTTGGTCGCTATCCTGGGGCTAACCGACCTGGCCTTGAAGTCATCGACAAACGAAGAACTCAGCGACAGGCTGGGTGCAATCAAAAAAACGGGAGAACTGGGAAAAAACATGACCCAGCGGCTGCTCAATTTCAGTAGACATCAGGACACTAGCTTTACCATAAAAGATGCTAACGAAACCATCAGGGGTTCAATGGCTGTGATCTCCCGCTTATTGCCGGATTCCATCAAGGTGGATGTCCTTCTGCATGAGAAACCTGTTTATCTATTGGCTGATCACACACAAATCGAGCAAGTTCTGATCAATCTTGTCATTAATGCTCGCGACGCAATGCCAAACGGCGGAGCTTTACAGATCAGTACCAACAAGATCTCCAACGACATCCCCGAAGACAAAGAATCTCCAACCAGCGCTACAGGACAGTTCTTACTGGAAGTCCGTGATACCGGCACAGGAATGGATCCGCAGACTGAGCAGCGGATATTCGAACCGCTGTACACCAGTAAAGCTGAGGGCCGCGGCACTGGTCTTGGCCTGTCAGTCGTCGCTAATATCGTTGAGCAACATCGGGGAACCATTAGTGTTAACTCCGTGCTGGGCGTTGGAACGACCTTCCAACTTTCCTTACCGGCAATAGCACCCAAGCGGAAAACCCTCGCTGCCGGTGCATCAACGAACGTATCGGAATGCACAGAAACTATCCTGATCGTTGAAAACAGCCGAAGGGACAGAAACCTTGCCCGGTTAATCCTCGCCGGAGCGGGCTACAAAATACTCGAAGAGTCAGACGGCGCCAGGGCTGTAGAGACTTACTTCGACAATGCTGAATCGATAGACCTGGTAATCATGGACGTCGTGCTGCCACAAATGGGAGGAGTTGAAGCAGCCGGAAAAATCTCAAATCAGTATCCAGACGTAAAAATCGTCTTCACCAGCGGCTATCCGAAGAGCAGCCAACACACCAAATCAGCCATCGAAACTGGCAGGCCAATGATCCAAAAACCCTTTGGCGTTGATGTACTCAGATCCCAGGTTCGAACAGCTCTGGACAATGAAAGTAATAAGGATGCCGAAATTGGTTAGGACGCAGGTAGCACCTGGAACAAAACCGGTTAGGACGCAGTTAGCACCTGGAACAAAACCGGTTAGGACGCAGTTAGCACCTGGAACACAAGCTGACAAGCACTGTTAGGATCAGGAGGAATCCTCGGGTGTCCTCGCAGAACTCAAACAGGATCCAGCACGGGTTCTGCGCGCCTCTGGCAGCAAACTTCAAAGTAAGCTGGTTCACCCAGATCAAAAATATATTGCTCCTGAATTCCGCTTTTGCGGTTTTCACTCAACCGTTTCACTCATCAGGGAAAATGCCAACCGCCAGGCGTCACCGGTAACTGGTTAGACCTGCCACCTGAATTTGGCTAACATGTGCGACCTTCGCGGCCCATCCCGCGATTCATAACGCCATTAACAAAGAGTTAATACAGTCGATGAACCTAAAGAAGTATCTTGATAAGGAGTTCGAGAATGGCCTACGCTCCCTTG
>JABGVY010000361.1 GCA_018645845.1 Gammaproteobacteria bacterium
CGAAAAAACCCCCAATGATATTCCCTGCGCATCTACGCCCTTGGTAATGACGAAGCTATCGATGCCTCGCGATTTAAACTCACGATGCCTACGATATACCTCCTGCTGGGAGCTCATGGGAGGCATCACAACCCTGTAATCGAATTCCCCGTTGGGCTTGTCAACAGCGGTCATCTCGACCCTGTAGCCAATAGCCTTTAACCGTTCAGCGACATCCTGCGCCGATAGGATGTTTTCGAATCGTCCCAAGCCCACGCAGGGCTCAAGACGATCCTCTGCAGCCACCAGCCTGGGCTGTTCTATCACCGCCACCGGGATCGGCTTATTACCGGGGTGGCTGTCTTTCAATAGAACCAGCGCCCGGGTGCTTTTTTGCTCAAAACCGGAACCCCGCGGGTCCGCATTTTGACCAACACCCGCGCCAGTATCGCCAACCCGGGCTGTTCCTGCACCACTCAGGTTCAGTACCATATAAGCAAGATTAGCGAGCAATAGGGAATAAAAAATCGATTTCATGTTCTGGTGACGGGCCTCAAACTGACTTCTCCCGAATTGTGCACTTCCAGGCCGGCTCCGGTTCGCAACAACAGATTACCCTCTTGATCAACGCCGTTATCGATTCCAGATATTGTCTCGCTACCGCGAATAACGTTGACCTGCTGTCCCGCATAGAGATTATATTCACTCCACTTCTCCGCAAAAGAATCAAACCCGACATCCTCGAAAGCCTGAATTGCATTTACTATCCTTCCGCCGAGCGCCCCAAGCAAAGTGTTCCGCGGCATCTCCAGCTGAGAGCTGATAGCACTCCAGGGCTGATCGATGCTCAAGGACTCCTTCACGTCGAGCGCAAGATTCAGGCCCACACCTGCCACTATACCGATACCACCAGTATCAGAGGTCCGGAGTTCCAGCAGTATTCCTCCAAGTTTTCCACCGCCTAGCAGAATGTCATTTGGCCATTTTAGCCCCACCTGATCCAAACCCATCGCCCGAAGAACATCCACTACAACCATGCCAATAACCAGCGATAATCCACCCAGCTCCGACAACTGGCGATCAATGAATCGACCATATGTGAGGTAAATATTCCTACCGAAGGGAGAGATCCATCGCCTGCCACGCCTACCTTTACCCGCGGTCTGCATCTCTGCGGCACACAAAATCGCGGTACTTTGGCTTTCAGCGAGCCTTTGCATCACTACATCATTTGTCGATTGGGTTACCCGGTGGATCTCCAGATCCAATATCGACATCTGCGACTCCGACACTAAACGTTGTAATTCGGAGCGAATGGCAGCTTCGTCCAGAGGCTCTATCCCGGGATTTAGCGCTAAAACTGAGCCCTGCGTCATATAAGGAACATCAATGCCCTCAAGAAAATCTACCAATTCAAGCGTTGAATTCACCGGGTTACCAGCAATCAATTTCTCAAATTCAGGATGTGTGCTTTTAATCATTAAGGTCGTTTGTAAAAAGTAACGCTCTGCGTATAATACGCGCCCTCAACCGGATGCAAAGCATCAGGTTAGAATCTTACCCGGGTCTGTAGCTCAGTTGGTTAGAGCGCTCCCCTGATAAGGGTGAGGTCGGAAGTTCAAATCTTCCCAGACCCACCAGGTAAGGACCCAGATCTTGTCAGAGTTTAATGAAACTAGCCAAGTGACCATGGGGCCATAGCTCAGCTGGGAGAGCGCCTGCCTTGCACGCAGGAGGTCGGCGGTTCGATCCCGCCTGGCTCCACCAACAAAAAAGGGATGCACCTGCATCCCTTTTTTTTGCACTTAAAACGTGGCTAAGCGACTAGCTATCAAGCACCAGTAAATGATGATTCTTTTTACCTTTTTGAATCACAAAAAAGCGCCCGAATAGCGCCGCTTTTGATGTTAACGTCAATCCGACATCAGTCTGCTTCTCACCGTTGACCGAGACGCTGTTTCCCTGAATCAGCTTCCTCGCCTGACCGACAGTCACTTCTCCTTTTGGCGTCACAGCAAGACCAGACGACACCAGCGCATCAACCAATGCGACGTCACCGGACGCTGTTGACGATGGCATACCATCCTGCGCTAGTTGCTCCAGATCTTCTTTCGCAAGCTCATTCAAACTGTTGCTAAACAACGCCGCGGTAATCCTCTCTGCAGCTTCCAACCCTGTCTCATGATGCACAAGCCTCGTAATTTCCCTTGCAAGGGCTACCTGTGCTGTTCTTTGGCCGGGGTCTGACTCATGCGATTTCGCCAACTCACCTAATTCATTCTCCGATAAAAAGGTAAATATCTTGAGGTAGTTGATCACTTCTGAATCTGCAGCATTAATCCAAAACTGATAGAAACTAAACGGCGATGTCATTTCCGGATTAAGCCAGATAGCTCCGCCGGCACTCTTTCCAAACTTTGTGCCGTCTGATTTTGTAACCAGCGGATAGGTTATCGCATACGCTTGTTTGCTCTCCATCCTGCGAACAAGATCGATACCTGCCGTAATATTGCCCCACTGATCACTGCCGCCCATTTGAATGGTGCAATCATACTGACGGTTTAACACAACAAAATCGTAAGACTGAAGAATCATGTAACTGAATTCGGTATAGCTGATACCCTGTGAGTCATCCTCGATTCGGCGTCGCACCGATTCCTTCTGGATCATCGCATTCACAGAAAAATGTTTGCCAATGTCACGCAGATAATCAATAACCGACAAACCCTTCGTCCAGTCAGCATTATTGACGACCACCGCTGAAGTTTCTCCACAGTCGAAGTCAAGAAACCGGCTGGCCTGTGCTCGAATTTTCGCCAGCTTTCGTTCAACAACTTCGGCAGACTGTAGCTCTCTCTCGCTATCACGACCGCCCGGGTCTCCTATCATCCCTGTAGCGCCGCCCACCAAGAGCAAGGGTCTATGGCCAGCCAACTGAAACCTTCTTAGGGCCAACAGGGGCACCAGGTTGCCAACCTGCAGGCTGTCTGCGGTCGGATCGAACCCGCAGTAAACCGTTCTGGAGGCGGAATCCAGATGGCTCTTCAACTCCTCGTTCGCACTGAGTTGCGCGACAAGGCCCAACGCCTGCAACTGTTCAATAATGTTCATTTAATAACCACTAGTTCTAGCAAACTCCATCTGTATGGCCACCTGGGTATCGGTGACAGCCCTTCACACGCGCGAAACATACCGCATATCACAGCAAATTCAAGCAACCCTCAATCAGCGATTCGATAATTTCGCCCATTTTCGACTGATCTCGCCTTGAACAAACAGCGAAGGCTTCCATTATTTCTATATATTTTATATGGTTAGCGCTAGCTCCTCAGACTTGACTGTAGAACTCTTCTACCTTTCGGCTCTTATGCACAGTTATCCTAAATCACATGTAAAAGCCGCCCTGTTACTCACCGTCCTTCTGGTGGTCGTAATCACTGCATTGCCCTCCCATCAAGGCGAATCAATCTCCAAGGCACCGGTTTCCCTACAATTGGAAGTAGCTGAAGCGGCAGATTTTGTCAGCGTCAATGAGGCGCCGGTAAAA
>JABGVY010000103.1 GCA_018645845.1 Gammaproteobacteria bacterium
ACCTGCCACGAAGATGCTTCCTTCAAGGCCATAGGTAACCTTGCCGTTAATACGGTATGCCACCGTTGTCAGGAGTTTGTTTTTTGACTCGATGGCTTCACCGCCAGTATTCATGATCACAAAACAACCCGTCCCATAAGTGCTCTTGGTCATTCCCTCTTTGAAGCAACCCTGACCAATCAATGCTGCCTGTTGGTCACCTGCCATGCCCAGTATTGGAATCGCTGCGCCAAACAGGTCCGGGTCTGTGTAACCAAAATCTGCACTACAGTCTTCAACTTCGGGCAACATTGCTCGCGGCACATTTAGCCTGGCCAGAATCTCTTCGTCCCATTTCTGCTCGTGGATGTTGAATAACATGGTCCTGGACGCATTGGTCGCATCAGTTTTATGGCTCGCGCCGCCGGTGAGGCGCCAAAGTAAATAGGTATCTACTGTCCCAAACAGCAACTCCCCGGATTGCGCTCTTTGCAACGCGCCATCGACATGATCAAGGATCCATTTCAATTTGGTGCTTGAGAAATACGGATCTAGCAACAACCCCGTCTTGCCGGTAACCCAGGGTTCGAGCCCCTCATCGATAAGGGTTTCACAAAAACCTGCAGTTCGACGATCCTGCCAGACGATAGCGTTGTACACCGGTTCACCGGTTTTCTTATCCCAGACGATGGTGGTCTCTCTCTGGTTGGTGATACCGATACCTGCTATATCTGAAGCTAGCACTCCATTTTGCTTAAGCACTTCCTTGCAAACATCAACCGTCGACCGCCAGATGTCCTCTGGATCATGTTCTACCCACCCATCATTGGGGAAGTGCTGATCAAATTCCTGCTGTGCAACACCCAGGGGCTCAAACTCACTGGAAAACAAAATAGCCCGGGTGCTTGTCGTTCCCTGGTCGATCGCTAGCAAGTACGTCATCTGTGGATACCTATTATTCTCCGAGTCGGCACTATTATGTATTTGCCGACCAAGATCAATCTATCCACCGGGACAGCAAAAAACCCGCTCTACGCCCCTAGTTGTCAGGCGCTTGTCGCCGACATTCTATATAGGCACAATACCCCCCTTTTTTAAGCTTCCAGACGGAGAAGAGTATGCGCGACGTAGTCGTTGTAGATAGTGTAAGAACAGGGCTGGCTAAATCATTCAGGGGAACCTTCAAACTGACCCGACCAGACGATATGGTGGCGCATTGCATTGATGCCCTGCTTGAGCGCAACCCAACGTTGGATCCTGTCGAAGTAGAAGACGTTATAGTCGGTGCAGCAAGCCAGACCGGTGAGCAAGGCGGCAACATCGCACGACTCGCAGTGATTATTTCGCAACTACCCATTACCACGGCAGGATCCACGATCAGCCGGGCATGTTCATCCGGCCTGAATTCCATCGCATTTGCGGCTAACCAGATCGCGAGTGGTTGTTCAGAAGTCATGATTGCGGGTGGTGTTGAGTCCATTTCAGCCAATCAAAGACAAACACCGGGAAAATCAGACATTCACCCGACTATTCGGGAGAAGTCTCCAGACATTTTTATGGCGATGGGTAACACTGCTGAAGTTGTGGCTCGGCGCTACAGCGTATCACGCGAATACCAGGACGAGTTTTCCCTTGAAAGCCAGAAGCGCACCGCCGCAGCACAACAGGCGGGTTTGTTTGATGACGAAATCGTACCGATGAAGACCAAGTACGCGAAGATTGTTAACAAGGAAACCAAGGAAACTGAAATCGTCGATGGCGTTTGTGTCGGTGACGAATGTAACCGACCTGAAACGACGCTTGAAGGACTTGCGAGCCTTAAGCCCGTATTCGAAGAAGACGGCACAGTAACTGCTGGTAACGCATCACAGCTATCTGACGGCGCATCCATGACGCTGGTGATGAGTGCTGAACGCGCGCAGCAACTTGGACTTGAGCCAATGGCATACTTCCGCGGCTGGACTGTCGCTGGATGTGAGCCAGATGAGATGGGTATTGGACCAGTATTTGCCGTACCCAAGTTGCTCAAAGCCAATGACCTGACCATGGCCGACATTGACCTGGTTGAACTGAACGAAGCCTTCGCTTCACAGTGCCTGTATAGCAGGGATGCCCTGGAAATTGATCCCGAGATCTACAACGTCAATGGTGGCTCAATCTCAATCGGCCATCCTTTCGGCATGACGGGTTCTCGTCTCACCGGCCACATTCTTCGTGAGCTCAAGCGTCGCGAGAAGAAGTACGGCATTGTGTCCATGTGTATTGGTGGCGGTATGGGTGCGGCCGGGCTCTTTGAAGCCTGCTAAACCCACTGTAGTACATCTTGCATAGCAGCATAAAAAAGGGACCAGCAGGTCCCTTTTTTATTGCCTGAAGCCCAGGCTATTTCCAGGCATCGAGCTGTTTCGACAAACACGCCATAAAGGTAACCGGCTGGTCAAGGAACAGGTGATGCTGGGCATCTGCCAGTTCGGTGACTTCAAGGTTCGGGAGAAGGGATTTCATGTGCTGCGCACTTTTTGAGCTGAACGAATCACTGTCAGCGCCATAAATCAACGCGCACTTGATGGCGATGGATTTGAAGTCAGCCTCCAGGTCCTCATATGCCTTCATCCGGGAACGCTGCTCTTCATCGAACTTCCAGCCAAAGCCATCATCGATATATTCGATCGAGGTCCGGGCGATGTGATCTACAACATACTGGTTCTGACATTGCTGGGGGGGCTGCAGGCGGAATCTCGAGCGGGCCATTTCCGAAGTGGGATAGGTTTTTGCTCTCG
>JABGVY010000094.1 GCA_018645845.1 Gammaproteobacteria bacterium
CTCAAACTCTTGTTCAGTCGCAACGCAATCAAACAGGTGAGCAAGTAGACCACGGAGTTTGTTGATAATCGCAGCTTGCTGCTGAGCAGCATTGGCGATGGCAACCTCACGCGCCTCAATATCAGCCTGCTGTTTCATAAAGGCATCAATGGTCTGTTGGCATTCCAACGTGGCCTGTCGTACCCGAGCGACGATAGGTTCATGAGCTTGCGTTTGCAGTAACGCCCACTGTTCCTGAAACTGCTGGTGACGCGCGGTAAAAAAATTATCGAAGGGCCTTTTACCGTGCGCTTCCCAGTGTTCACACAGGCTAACAATCTCGGCCTGGGTTTGTGCCGCATGCTGATCGCGATCTCGGATGCCATCGCACTTCCTCTTCACTATTTTATAGACTTGCTTGTCTTTACCTTTGGTTTCTTTCAATAAAAGTTTAAGCCGCTCTTCATCTGCAATCTTTTCAGCCGCTAGCTGACGCGACTTAATCGACACGCCTTCCAATACTATTTGACAGAGAAAATCTTCGTCATTGTTCGAATCCAACAACTGTTCCAGCAAATCATCCTGTTGACAAAACCCGACCACTGCAAACTGCGCCATAAGATCAACACCGTCAGCAGCTAGCTGTTCCAGCGTGATTGTCCCTTGATCTGCCAGCTCCGCAAGACGCTGTCGGGCGTTTTGTTGCACACCTTGTTGTACTCCTTGTTGCACGACCTGTTGCACGACCTGTTGCACGACTTGTTGGACGCCGGTAATTGCTTTGTCAAAAGCGAGGCCGATTAGCGCTGGCCCATAGTCGAGCCGGGCAATGGCCGCCCGACGAAACACATCGCTCTCGTTTTCCGCAGCAATAGCTACTAGCGCCTCTACCGGTAGTTGATCGAGCTCGGAGAGCTGTTCTTCCAGCGTTTTTGGCTTAGCTTTTAGTTTGCTGAGAAATTGAGACAGGATTGTCATATTGTGTTCCTACTAGAGATATCAATACTATGGTCTTAAACACCAACGAAGAATTGAAACCGCCAATGATGAAAAATTTATAAACGCCAAAACCGATGGGCCGAAGGTTGATGTACCCTGATGCTATGATACCACTGGAGAACGCCGGAATGGCGCTTTAAGCTGCTTTTAGAAACCCAAGGAAATCAAATGAGTCTGCATATCTATCTCTCAGGCGAAATACATACAGACTGGAGAGAAAAAATTATTACGGCCTGCAAAGGTAACGGGTGCACCTTTTCTTCAGCCGTCACCAATCATGAAGCAAGTGATGCTGCAGGTGATGTTCTGGGAGCTGAAGAGGTGGGTTTCTGGCGAGACCATAAGTCAGCCAAAGTAAATTCAATCCGAACCAAGACCCAGATTAAAAATTGCGATATCGCAGTTATAAGATTTGGTGACAAGTACAAACAATGGAACGCGGCTTTCGATGCCGGTTATTGTGCAGCGATAGGTACGCCTTACATCACGCTTCATGACCGAGACATTATCCACCCTTTGAAAGAAGTTGATGCCGCCGCACAAGCCTGGGCAACAACCCCTGAGCAGGTGGCTGAGCTTTTGAACTACATCGTCAATCAGGAATGACGATGCCTGTTTTGGAAAGTGACCGCCTATTTCTCAGAGGCTTTCTGCCGTCAGATGCTGCTGCCGTGCAACAGCTTGCGGGTGCCTTTGAAATAGCTGACACTACAACGAACATTCCACACCCTTATGAGGATGGTATGGCAGAATCATGGATAGGACATCACCCTACTGCTTATCAGCAGGGTCTTTTGGTTCCTTTTGCCATAATCCGCAGACACGACTCTGCCTTGATGGGTGCCATTAGTTTAATGAGTATCGAGCAGGGCCATCAGGCCGAGATCGGCTATTGGATTGGCAAGCCTTTTTGGGGTCAAGGCGTCTGTTCTGAAGCCACCCAACTTATTGTTAGGTTCGCATTTTCTAGCCTGAATCTGGCCCGCTTGTATGCTCGTCACTTCTCACGCAACCCTGCATCGGGGCGAGTTTTAGCGAACGCGGGCTTTTTACACGAAGGAACAAGTCGCGATCACGTCGAAAAATGGGGCATATTGGAAGACAGCGAAAACTATGGGTTGCTTCGTGGTCAGTGGGAGGCCCATAACCCTTAGTTTCAGAGGATGGGGCTGTTTCTGCTCCAATCATTCTTGGCAATGGTGTTAGCCTTGAGATTACAGATCATCAAGATGGATTGATCGACTGCACGGAGATGATTCATGGCATACGAAATCAAAAAATTCCCCTACGACGGTACGGTTGATGCCGACGGTCACATCCTCGAACCCGCAGATTTGTGGGAGACCTATTTGGAGGATAAATACAAGGACCGGGCGTTGAGAATTAAAGTTGATAACAACGGATTCGAATATCTGGAAATCAACGGTAAACCGTCAAAACGAAGTGTGAAAGGCAGCCTTGGATTGTTGGGAGCCATGGGTGAAGAAGATATGCGCCCTCGACCTGACCGCCGCTATTCCGAGAACATGCCTTTTGGCTCAAGCAACCCAGAGGAGCGCATGTCCCTAATGGATCAGGAAAATCTGAGCCATTGCCTGTTGTATCCTACTATCGGATTGTTATGGGAATGTGAGCTAGACGACCCGGAGATCAGCCTTGCGTATGCACGGGCTTACAACCGATGGATTGCGGAATTCTGCAAGGATTCAGGGGGCAGATTAATTCCTATTGCCCAACTAACCCTTCTCGATCCGGAAGGTTCAGCCGCGGAGCTGGAACGCGCGGTAAAGGAAGGTTGCCGGGGCGCCTGGGTTAATCCGTTTAATCACAAAGGGATTATTCATGGCGCTGAAGAGCACGACATACTGCACGCAAAATGTCAGGAGCTGGATGTACCTATTACTATTCATCCAACTTTCATTCCCCACGGCGCAGCCGACGGCATATTCAAGTGGCCCAGGCAGGGTCGTGCCTGGGGTGAGATGATCTGGCTGCGCAGTGTTGTCCAACAGGTGGTGATATCCTACATGGCGCTTGGGACGCTGGATCGATTCCCCCATTTAAAACTTGGTATTCTGGAAGTTGGGTGTGGCTGGATTGGCGCCATGCTGGATCGACTTGACGCATATACAGATGCCATGAATGCCGTTGGTAAAAGAAGGTCTGCATCCGACTATTTTCGCGAACAGTGTTTCATTTCTGGCGATCCTGACGAGACCACTGCACCGCATACCATCGCTCACGTCGGTGCTGACAATTTTATGTGGGCAACCGATTACCCCCACCCTGATCATCCCCATACATGGGTAGATGCCCTGACCAACTTTGTTGAACCCTTGTCAGCTGCTGACCGACAAAAATTTTTAGGGGAAAACGTAAAACGGATTTATAAGTTAACCTAGCACCAGCGACTCGATCGTCCTGTCCTACCCAAACTGATCGAAGTCGAGTTCAAAACAGGGGCACCCGACAGCAATCGTTTCAAAACCTCTATTGAACTGAAGGGGGCGCCTGGTCCAATGAATTTTACTCTAGCTTTGTGGGCGACCGAGTGTTGAAGGGCGCTATCTTCTGTTGGCGACAGACTATGCAGGCGACGTCCCGGCAATCTCAGGTACAGCATGACTTTCGGATCAGATATAGATGACGATGGATTTATGATCCGCATCGCAGTTGATGAGATCAACCCGCTTTTGCACGATACGCCAGTCACTTTCCTCCCGGCGCAGCTTGTGAGTACAGGTACCGGCGTACACGCTCTGGGTCCGGTAGTAAATCACTGCCTGGAAATTAGATTTGACCACTATCTCACTGCCATCCGCGGAGCGCTCCTGCAGGCGGGTGTTGGCGACTATGTGGGAACTACGAACCGCATACTGCATGGAGGCCGCCAGGCGATGACCAAAGTTTTCGGCCCTGATCGCCATCATCATTTTGTCTTCGTAAATGATGGAGATGTGACCCAGAGGATCATCCTGGTCCGGAGAAATAGGCAGCCAATAGGTGCCGTCTTCAGTAAACAGATCGCGCCAGGCGCGCAGGTTACCGGCATCCAGCAAATCGGCTTCCCGGTACAGGAAGGCTTCGATTTCCCGCAGGTCAGATGCTTCGTTCTTGCTTGCCGTCAACATCAGGCCACCTCCCCTGTCATGTAGGCACTCCAGGCCTTGTACTGGTTCCTTGAGGCCTGATCACTGGTACCCGGGGACACCGTCACATCACCCTCGAGTTTTTCCTGCCCGATAAAGCGTCGCATATCTACCCAATGCGCCGATTCGGACTGCAGGGAATTCTGCATGCGCTCATAGCAATCCCAGTCATCGGGTCCTACCATGGAAGCTGGGGAGTTGATGAGTCGGGAATAGGTAATCGTGCGGTGCAGCATTTCCTCTGGCGCACCCACCAGGCGGAAGTGCCAGCTTTCTATCAGTGTTTTGTCCACAGCAATGGGGCGACACACCCGTGCGACCTGCACCGCATCCTTGAGAGTAAAGGACGGATAGACCGTGGTGTTGTGGCGGTTTTGCGACAGTATCTCGTCTACCTTTTTCTGCCCGTAGGACGCCACCATGCTCTCCATGTAGCCGGGAATTTCGGAGTAGGAACTGTGAATACTGCCCTTGCCACCCATGAAGCTATGACCGAAGGGCATAGTGCGACAACCCAGGCTATCAAAAAATTCGTAGGAGCCACCAAAGGGGGAAATGATTTCAGCCTCACCTGGTGTGGGTGCACCCTCGGGCAGGCCATCTACTACCTTACGGGTAGCGTGTCCCACCGAAGCATGGGCCACCATGGGATGTACCGCGTCGTTGAGGTTTTCAATAAACATCTTCCAATTACAGTCATGCATATAGGGCAGGCTACTACCCACCACCTCAACCTTCCCTACCGGTGAGCGATCACACATATTGTCAATAGTAGCGATGGTAGCACCCAGAAAAGTTTTCAGGTCGGGGCCATCCCCTGCCAGCGAGGCAAATACAAAACCCCGATGACTGGCCACACGGGCCACAGGCTGCATGCTGAACTGGGGGTCTTCCCTATCGAAGCCGGTATCATCGTAGCCGCGGTCGTGGGGAACCACGTTGAGTTTACCATCCAGATGATAGCTCCAGCCGTGATAGGGACAGCGGAACATACTGGTTTTACCCGTTTTGTGCGCGGCCACTTTGGCCCCTTTGTGACCACAGCGGTTATAGAGCACATGGACTTGTCCGAACTTGTCACGCGACAGCACCACGGGTTCGGTGCCGATGCTAGTGGTAATAAACTCGCCCGCCTGACTCACCTGCGACTCGTGGCCAACGTAGACCCACGCCCTACCCCACAAACGCTCCATTTCCAGATCAAACACTTCCGGGTTAGTGTAGACATCTCTATGTACCCGGTTTTTTTCCACCAGCTTGTCCAGTCTGCCCACTGAATAGCTCATCTCTTTTTCTCCTATAGTGCCAGCGAACCCAGACTCGCCCCGCCACAGACAAACAGGGTTTGACCGGTAATAAAGTCATTTTGTTCATCCGCCAAGAACATCACCGCCCTGGCCACATCGGAAGGCATGCCCACCCGTTTCATAGGAATAGTCTGCGCTATCTCATCGATTTTGGGGTCGCCCTCCTTAAACACATTGTGGAACATTTCTGTTGCCGCAATTGGTCCCGGGGCCACTGCATTCACAGTAATACCGTAACGGCCCAGCTCCAGCGCCCAAGTTCGCGTCTGGCCTATAATAGCGGCCTTGGTCGCCGAATAGTTGGTGCGGGTTTCCAGCCCGAGTAGCGCGCGGGAGGACATGTTAATTACCCGGCCAAAGTTGTTTTCTTTCATGGTGGGCAGGCAGGCCTGCAACAGCGTGATGCCGGTAGCCAGGTGAATTTCAGACAGATAATCCAGGTCTTCCAGTTGGGCATCTTCAACCAGGGCCGCGCGGATCAGACCCGCGTTGTGCACCAGGGTGTCGACAGCGTGGTTCTCCTTCACCCGTTCGGCCACTGCACGCGTGGCTTCCCTATCTGCCAGGTCCACCGAGAAATTGTGCAGCCGATCAGACTCGATGACCGCTGGCCGACGTGCCAGGTTCAACACGGTATAACCCGCCTCCAGGAAGTGCTTGCAGATACTCTCACCGATGCCGGTACTGCCACCGGTTACCAAAGCGGTTCTTTCCCGCATGAAACCTCCCTAGGGTTTGTTTTCCATGTTAAGCGGAGAGGCCTGCAGAATGCAGCTACCGGCCAGGGTAGTGTGGCTCACCTCAACCCGTATATTTCCCGATGGACAGCTGGCCGTCAATCGGGCCAGGACTACCGGCCCGCAATCCAGCTTTACCGAGGCCAGCCGCCAGGGCGACTGTTCCTGAAAGAAGGGCTCCAAACTGTGCTGCAATTCGCTGTACGCCAGCAAGTCACCACCGCGCGACACCGCAGACCAGTTGAGTTCGTCCCCCAGACAATGGCGGCACAACTCTCGTGGCGGATATTGCACAGTCTGGCAAACACTGCATTGTTGCAGGGTTAATTCGCCCTCGACAGCGTGCTCATCCAGCTTGGTTCCCTGCGGTGATCGAAGGGCCGGCGGTCCAACACTCATATCACATCCCTTTGCGTAAAATCGCCGCGGCGCTGCACAGACCGCGATCATAATTAACCATACCGTAGCCGCTAACCATAGCAAGGCTGGCCTCCGGCACCTGGTGCTTATCTGCCGCGCCCAACAGCTGGCGCATGGATTCCACCACACCCAGAAAGCCCAAGCCCGCCTGGCCCACCGACAGCTGTCCGCCGTTGGTATTGTGGGGCAAGCCGCCCCCGTCAAAGGTCAGCACCGTATCGCGCACAAATGCGGCTCCCCCTCCGGGCTTACAAAAGCCCAGACCCTCGAACTGCAACATGACAATTACAGGATAATCATCATACGTCTGCAGACAATCGATGTCTTTTGGACTCACCCCGGCCGCGCTGTAAAGATCATCGGCGAACAGTTCCCAGCCACCACGTAACTGAACTGGATCCGCGGCAAAGGCATTGTGACGCTCATCCGCCGACAGGATCTCCAACCAGGGAACGCCCAGCTCCTGCGCCTTTTCTACACTGGTTACCAGGAAACCATCGGCACCGGCGCAGGGCATGACGCAATCAAACAGATGCAGAGGGCCCGCCACTTGCCGGGCATCCAGGTAACCCTGCATATCCAGTGTTTTATGTCCCAGCAGCGCTCCCGCGTAGTGATTGGCATTGTAGCGTTGCGACACACTGATGCGCCCGAAGTCCTCGCGGGTGGCGCCTGTAGTATCCATATATCGTTGGGTTATTAGGGAAAACGGGGCATTGGGACCCGCTGCGCCCTGAGGGTAAACCGCGTCATTGCTGAACTGGCTGAAATTGGCCACGGTCCCCGTGAAGCTTCGCGGATCAGCAGTATCGCCACCGATACAAGCCACAACATCTGCATCACCGCACTGTATCGCACGCGCCGCACGACGCATAGCCACCACCCCAGAGGCACCACCGACACCGACCTGTTCAAGCCAGCGGGTTTGTAAGCCGAAATGCTCTACCAGGCTTACCGCGCTGTCCGGCGCAAGGGTAAAACTGGAAACCGACAAACCATCGACAGCATCTTTTTCCAGTCCACTGCTTTGCAACATGGCCGCAAGGGCACTGCCAATAAACCAGGCGGCGCTGTGTTCGCTATAACGAACATACGGAACCGTCACCGGGGCTATCAGGGCGACCCCTTCATAAGGCTGAGGTCGCACTGTCATGCCCTGGCCTGCTTGTGTTGGCGACGCTTCATGTCGCGCAGGTCAAAACAGGCCTTGCGCTCCACCAACTCCCGGCACAGTGTTTTCAACTCGGCGCGCTTGGGTTTCTGCGAGGCGGTAAGCGGCAACTCCTGCAGGAAGGCGATGTAGCCCGGTGCCTTGAAATACACCAGGGAGTCATAGCAGTGCTGGAATATCTGTCGAGCAACCGGCTCCTCAGACGCAATACCTGCCTGCAGGATTATCGCCGCCATTACTTCATCGCCGCGCATCTCATCCGGCACCGGTGCCACTGCAACCTGGGCGATCATCGGGTGTTCGGAAAGGGTTGCTTCAACTTCCAGCGCAGATATGTTTTCGCCACTGCGCCGGATGACATTCTTACGCCGGTCGACAAAGTGCAGCTGTCCGTCATCGCCCTGGCGTACCACATCCCCTGTATGCAGGTAATCACCCGCCCAGGCCTCGGCAGTAGCTTCTGGGTTTTTCAGGTATTCGACAAAGAAACCGCGTCGCGGATCATCACCCCTGGCCCTGACTAATAATTCACCGGGGTCACCTGGGGAAACTTCAATGCCCTGTTCATCCACCAGCATAAATTCTATCGCGTCACTGGGCCAGCCAATACAGGAGGTACCGATATGCCTTGGCTCACGATTGGCAATGATCGCTCCGCTACAGCCGGATTCCGTCATAGCCCAGGCTTCCATAAGCGGGATGTTAAAGCGCGCTTCGAAGGGCCCGTGGTGGCGCGGGTTAATGCCCGCTCCAAAGCCAAACTTAACCCGATGATTTTTATCCTCGGCGTGTTCGGGCGTGTTCAGGAACATAGCCGGCATCACCCCCAGGTAATGGATAATAGTGGCATCGCTGTCGCGTACGGTCTGCCACCAGTTGCCCGGGTGGAAGCGATCCAACTGCACAACACAGCCTCCTGTCATCAGCATGACCATACTGGAGCAGGCCATGGCATTCATATGCACCAATGGCAGAGGCGTCAACAGGCGCTCCACACCCTCTTCCACCGGGCATAAGCCGCCCATGCCGCGATACCACTGGGCACAGACGATAAAGTATTCATTGGTTAACACACACCCCTTGGGTTTGCCGGTACTGCCCGAGGTATAAAGCAGTGCGCATTCGGTATCGGCACCAGGCGCTCCCGTCAGCGCGGATGTGGGTGCAGCGGGGATAAGTTCCGACTCGTTTGCATCGAGCAAAGGCAGCTTGATCTGTGCACTGGCCAGTGCTTCAGCAATAGCAGGAATATGTTCGAGGAGTGAGATGACCAGGCAGGATTCGCTGTGGTCCAACAGATAGGCGATTTCATCTGTGGTCATCTCTGAGTTAACGGGGACCACACTCACCCCCAGGGCATTCAAGGCAAACCAATGAACGAAGAACTCGCTTCGATTATCCAGTACCAGTGCCACGCGATGGCCCAGGCCATAACCGGCGGCCCTATAGATCAATTGCTGGGCTTCTACCGAATCGGCCATCTCCTGGTAGCTGAAATCAATAGCCCCATCGACATAAGACTTGCTGGCCACCGCGGGAATATGCAGAAAAGGCCTAAACGCATGTTTGCTAACGCTCTCGCGCAGAACTTGATATACCGTTGTCATTGTATTCAATATCCGATAACGGGATGAATTTTGTTATCTGCAACTATAGACCTTAAGTCTATCTATAAAAGAGACATTTTACATATAAAATATAAATTAAACTGATAGCGTGAGAAGGTGTTGGGGCTACCCATCAGATAGTCACCTGGAACAGAAGCTCAACTCAGTTTTGAGGGTATCTCGTACTTGGCTGATCATGAGGAAAGTGGTTAATTCCTCCCGTGCTCGAGAAGGCTTATAAAACAGACCTGCGCCCACCAATAATCAAACTATCCCTGCGCAGAAACAATCGACTTTCTGTTCGCAAATAACTCGTAGAAAAAAAACAAACCAAGACTTGAAAGTGCGTAGGTTAATGCGAGGTTAATGATCGCTGGCGTCACACTGGGCCAAAACTTTGGCGCCAGCATAATGCCCAAAATGAGTAGACCGAGACGGATGCCTTCAAGTTTCTGCGCGTAGCGCCTACCTTCCAGGAAGGTACCCTGGACATATAGAGAAAAGATGCACCAGAAAAAAACGACGAGCATAAAATCCCTGGAAATGACTTCCTGCGTTGACGGCAACCAGAGAGTGATTAGCGTGACAGTCCAAAACTGCACAAAACTGTATCCCTTGTGAAAATTCGAGATGATCGGGTCAAAGTTTGGATATTGCCATTCGGCTGCTTTCGACGGCCGAAAGTCTTCGGGATACCAACCCGGTCCTTTAAACCACACCTTGATTTTATCCGACCACTTTTTCGTTCCCAGTGAAATAAGAAACGTATCGTACCAAACGTAAAAATTTGCCCACAGTGGGTTAAAACTACCTAATTGCCTGGTAACCCCATAAACACAAGGTTGTTCGACTTGTTCGTCTTTAAAGGTACCAAAGAGCCTATCCCAAATGATGAAAAACCCACCGTAGTTCTTATCAATGTACTCTGGGTTTCGGGCATGGTGAACACGATGATTCGAGGGTGTTACCAGTATCCATTCGAGGAACCCTATTCGACGCACATGTTCAGTATGAACCCAAAACTGGTAAATCAAATTTAGGCTGCCGACAGATACAATGACTTCCACCGGCACACCTGCAAGATACAGCGGAAGATAGAAGACAAAACCGATGTAATCTGTGCTCGTTTGGCGAAGTGCGGTGCTGAGGTTGTATTCTTCACTTTGGTGGTGAGCCGAGTGGGAAGCCCACATAATGCGCCACTGATGTCCGTAACGATGTTTCCAATAGTAAAGACAGTCGTAGCCGACAAACGTGACAATCCACAATAAGACTGAATCAGCAGGTAAGTGACTCACTCCGAGGGTCTCAACCAGGTAGCCAAACACCAGGCCTGATACACCGAGCCGCAGCACCCCTTTTGCCTGACTCACCACGCCCATTTGCAGGCTACCTATCGTGTCATTAACGCGATAGGTATTACGTTTCCTTAGCCAGCCGTAAACGAACTCGATAGCAATCAAGAGAATGAAGAAAGGCACGGCAATCTTGATGTAGTTCATGTGACTGGGTCTTTTTACTTTAAGC
>JABGVY010000170.1 GCA_018645845.1 Gammaproteobacteria bacterium
AGCAAGTGTTGCAGGGTCAATGGTTAACGGTGGGCGTGAGGAAAAGAAGGCGAACGAAAATACTGCAATCAACAGGACAATCAGTGAGAGTGCGGCGCGGGTAATAATTTTTAACATGTGTCTGTGCCTTTCGCGCACTCGTAGACAAAAACGAAATCAAAACCATCGGCGTCGACGAATGGCTTATATCGGTGTGCTAAGACGCTGGACACGTTTATGTTGCTTCCGCCGACAAGCGCCGTCTAAAAAGGAACATGTCCAGTAGTGAAAAGATAGAAAACAAGAGCAAGCCAAAGACTATTCTGGCATCCCCGGGGTTGAGCACTGGCTCGACGGGAAACGCGATCGTCTTGGTTAGCGCTGCCATTTTATAGTCATGTCTTTCGTTAAACGCCGGATTGGTTGCGATCGCGATTATGTCGCGACGGCTTCTATAGCGAAACAGGGCGCCCTGATCCCAATGGTTTGCACCCTCAACCCCTGAAATGTCCATCGCATCTGCCACTGCTCTACCAAAAAATATGGGGTGGCTGGCACGCTTAAATTGAGCAGGATACATATGCTCCATGTAGTGATTAATGAGTTGCATGGGGTCTGCGCCTGGACCAGTTGCTGGTAAGTCTGGTGGAGATTCGTTCATGTCTAACAGATTCACCATAATAAAATCGTTGCCTGTGTCTGTGCGCATAAAGTCTTCAAGCGTTTTTAACGATTGTACCGACCTTCCGCTTGCTCTGGCTTGCTTCAGGACTTCCGCGATTTCATCTTCTTGCATGGGGCCATCGAAATTCGTGTACCAAACCACGAAGAAGACATAAAGCAGTGCCGCGGTAAACCAAAAGTAGAATCGATTCATGAGTTAATTGCTCGGGTAAATGTAGATGTTGTTTTCTGAATCCGTTTTCCGTCGAAGTTTTTCGCCCACGTTGCTTGTTTGTCCACGTTGTTGATACGGCTCGGAGGAATGAGGAAGACGCTCGGCCAATTTCCACAATGCCTAATTCGGTTTGGCCAACAATCGTTCGCAGCCTGTACCAGCGAGTATGGTATCGACACGATCACGGTCCCCAACATCCAATCTGGCATACTCAATACGTAACCACTGAAGACATTTGGCCTGATACGGAAACGGTTCCTGGGTCCAGGGTCTACCTTCGACGACCGCCTCAACTTGATCGCGGCCCTGGTCAATCGCAGCTGCATTGGCCAGCATTACAGGTACGTAGGTTCGCCCAAGTTCTTTGAGCAATGCAGTTAAGGTCCCTGGAAAACTGGCCGCTGTCACAAAACCATCATCACCGGGCTCAATCCCGCAAAGGTCTTCCATTTTGCTGACCCAGGCATGAACGCGCGGGAAGTTCGCCGCCGCGACTTTGGCCGGCGTCGGGTCGAACTGAGTGAGTTGCGTTAACTGGCCGAAGCAGGCGAAGTCAGCAGACCCTGGCCTTTGCCCCATCAGAAACGGCAGATCTTTCAGGTGATCGTTCAAACAGCCAAGAAATCGTTTATAGCTGTCTTCAATAACCGGCGCGGTGGTGTTATTTGACCCAACCACATATAACCGTGATATCTGCCGCTCAGAAAACACCAGCTTCATCTGGGTCATCAATTCATCGGGCTGACTTACATCGGCGTAGTGGGGCAAAACAGCCCCGGCCATCTCGATATCGTCCTCGTAGTACCACCGATAGTGAAACATCGCCTTGGTCAGCCACTCGTCGCCATAGTCTTCCAGCAAGTAATTAATGAAGGCGATAGCCGGGTCTTCGGGAATGATGGATCGCCCGGGGTATTCCTCTTCCAGTCTTCTGATAATTGGAGTGCTGTCGACTTCAGCGGTCATCGCGCCGGTATCGTCTTTGAAATAGAAGATCGGTATCAATCCCACCTTGGGAGCGGGTAGGTCTTTACTTTCCGACTGCAGGTAACGATAAGGAATTCTGCGGTATCGAAGCACCGCGAGCATTTTTCGGGTGTAGGGCGAGCCCGGTGAGCCTCGAACAGGTAGAAGTGAATCAGTCATCATTTTCCAAGAGGAGTTGGTGTTGGTATAGTAATGGTTTGCATTAAAAAGTGATAGTCTAAACAGAAGCGATGCTTTATCTGGCTGCAATAGAAAGGGCAATCTTCTATACGCCGCAAATAGTCATGAGTATATTGTTTACCAATAGAACACATCAGGGAGTCATCCAATGGAAGTCAAGAATCAGGTCATGCCTAGCAAAGCACAAATAAAGGGGTTCTTTGAACCTGGTGCTGAAGGCCCTATCTATATGCTGAATCTGTTGAAGTTCAAGGAGAAGGCCGAATACGAGGATGGGCGAGAAACGAATCTATCCGGTGCGCAGGCATATGCACTTTACGGCGCAGCGGTCTCTAAGATTCTGATCAATCTGGGAGGCGGCGGAATGTTCAATGCAAAGGTTGAAAGACTGATGCTCGGCGAGGTTGAGGAGTTGTGGGACACTGTCGCTATCGCCATGTATCCCAATCGGCATGCGATGATTGAGATGATGCAATCAGAAGAATACCAGGCGATTCATCACCACCGAGATGCGGGTTTGGCGGGCCCACTGAACATTGAGACAACACAGGCAGGTGGTCTTTGGTTCGGTGAAGAGGCTTAACGACGAATGGCAGTTCGTTTTTCCTTCGAGTAGTCCTGCGGCACGCCCGTATCTCCATTTGTGCGCAAAGGTGAGGCTGTGCTGAGACATCAGGGCATCGCGCTATCCCGAGTCAATCGGCGCCCGTGGAGTGAGACCGAGGAACCACCAGGTTGTTTTTTGAAAGGTGATTTTGAGTCGGTTTCGCTGGAACCGCTGATTGAGAAATATAGCGCGCTTGAAATCGTCAACAGCGGTATCTTAGAAAGAATAGGAAGCTTTTCGATGGGCGATGCGAATCAGAATGTCATCATCATTTTGAACTCCTTTATCTCCATGCTGGCGATCGCCTATGAAGAAGACCTTGTCGATATTCGGGCATACCTGCAACCGGTGTAGAGTCGCTGTTTAAAGATTGCGTTATGTCGATTTCATCGAGAATAAATCGACCAGGCCTGGATCAGGCGTCACAGGCCTGTAACCGTTCATCGCCGGTGGGTCTTTTCCCGCATTTGACCGAACTATTCTGACATCAGCAGAAGTTTTTTGGATTTGACTCGACCTGATCTTGGAGGAACTGCAGTTTCGGCCGTGAACTGAGTACAGCTGGTTAGTATTTTTGGCAGGTTATTGTTTCTTTGTAACATTGATAGGAACAACCCGGGTGTCATTCTTACCTGTCACCGTAAAGGTAGCCAGTGTAATCTGGCGGCCTTAAATCCCATTCGTTCTGTATTCATGATTCATATTCACGTGCAAGAGCGATAAATCTTTTGTCGGGTTCGTGCCCAAAAAAAGTTCGCCCTATTTCTTCGTAGTGTCGATATGAAATGAGCGCGTGATTCGCAGCCTGATGCGCATCTCGTAGCTGTCGCTCAAGCGGGCTGTCCATCCTGCTGCCTGTCGTACCCGCAGCGTTGTTAATGGTGCTCACGATTTCTCGGCAGGTCTGGGCGGAGTGTGCGCACGCTAGAATTGCAGGCCAGTAGTATTCCCATTCCGGGGACATACGGCCGCCATCGCTCGCGCCAGGCCCAAGATTTTTTTCCAGTGCTTCCTGAGTTTCCATTACCAGAGCCCTCGCAGACATAAGTTTTGCTTGAGCCTCGCCAATACGATAATGAATCTGGGGTTGGTCTTTTAGACTCGAACTCATTCCCCACGGTGTCTTTTTCATTGCCAATTCGATAAATGTATCAATCGCACCACGACATACTCCAAGGGCGACAGCTGATTTGTTATAAATCGCATGGGTTGGATTTCTGTAGGTTGGGTTATCCCACAATCTGCTAGGCGCCAGTGATTGAAATGGCAGCAAATGTTCCGGTGGCACGTAACAATCTGTCATCCGTACATCATGACTTCCAGATCCCCTCATACCAGCGGTATCCCAGGTGTCCACGATCTCAAACTCTCCTACCGGAACCATAAACGACGCCTGCGCTGGCTGCCCTGTGGTTGGATCTACGGTCATCGCTCCCATTAGGTAGTTCCAGTTTGCGTTTTGACACCCGCTCGCGAAGGAGCCCTGGTAGTTGATTCGCCAGCCATCACCATCGCGGGTAGCCTCACGTCCAGGATTCTCGCCGTTAGCCGGGCCATGTCCGGAACACACGAGGGAATACCAGTCATCAAAAATTTCAACAGCGAGCGCTTCGCTCATCTGGCGTATGACGAGAGCATTTATTTCGGATGATATCTGCACGCACCAGCCTACAGAACCGTCAATCGCTGCCACTGCTTCTATAATTTCAATTTGCTGCCGTGCGTTCAAATTTTCGCCACCCAGTTCGTTAGGCAGAGCGTAGCGATAGAGGCCAATATCCGCCATTTCCTTCGAAGCCCAGGCAGGAAGGTGACGCAGGCCCTGAGCCTCATCACCCGCGGCGCGCAGCGACTCTTTTATCCCCGCAATTCGATCAAGCATTGGGGCTTGCGAAATCTTTTTTTGCCGCGCGATGATTTCGGGTTTGACCATTGGCCAGCTCCTCTTTCAATTATATTGGTGCAGGCGAGTGTACTACCGACTTAGCGTCGGCAACATTGTCAGCCTTGCGCAATGCGTCGATGGCCAAATGTGGCTCGCCGTGATGAACTTGGTCATGACAACGGCTTCCCCCATAGGATCCGCTATCGCGGTACTGCCAATAACAAGCGCGACAGAGATCATAACCTCGACTTTGGACATTGTGAAAACTGTATCCTAAGGGATTTTACAATCTATTTATCAGACTTATTGTCGTGGCCAACTTCTGTTTCATCTTCGGGCTATCGCCTATGGGTCTAAAAGAACCCACACTTTTTGAGTGAGATAAGGTATCTCTCGCTTGATTAAGTGCCTA
>JABGVY010000102.1 GCA_018645845.1 Gammaproteobacteria bacterium
TATATGCAGTGGTCATGGTTTGGTGAGGCAACTTTTGCTCGCCCTTTGGGTGAAATCGTCAATCATAGGCGTAACTTTGACCCGGAAATTCCCGCGGTGGTTGAAGAAATGGCGAACCGGGCACTTCTTTGCGTTAAGGCCGTTAATGATGCCATTGAGGGAAAGGAGTTCCTGCTGGGCGAGTTCACCGCTGCCGATATCATGGTGGGTTACAGCCTGATGCTGTGTGACCAGTTAATGCTAAAACATTCATATGAAGAGGCGAACCAGTACTGGACACGTTTGCGTCGAATGAAGGGCGCTGTTAAAGCATTTGGTCGCCTGAACCCTGGGTCACTTTCCCAATAAGTTTCTAAAAACTTTAACAAGTTAAATATATTTGAACATGTTAAAGGTTTACGTTACTATCCAACAATGAATCTGATGACAGAAAACCGCCTTGCGCGTCGAGCGTCGATCATGGAAACCGCGCGACAGATGATTGCCGAAAAGGGGTACGAGTCGATTACGATTCGTGAACTCGCGTCAGCCTGTCGCGTCAGCGTACCTACTCTTTACAACCAGTTTGGTGGAAAGGATCAATTGCTGGCGGCAGCTATTGAAGACCATTTTGTAGGTGATCCAGACCAGGTAAAGATCAAGACGAGCCTTATTGGCCTTGATCGTATATTCGCTATCCTTGATTTCATTACCTTCCAGTTTCTGCAGGCGCCCGACTTTCACCGACGATTATTGGAAGCATTTGGCTCCCTCGATTCGATGCAACAGGTCCAGAGAAGTATTACCGCCAGTCTTGCGCACGAAATAGGCCAAGAACTTGGGGTGATGCAGGACAGGCGCGAGCTTGAGTCATGGGTTGATCCCGAGCTGCTGGCAGGACAGGTCACTACAGCTTTTATCAGTTCTACTATCATATGGGGAAGCGGGATTATTAGAGAAGACCAGCTGACGGCAGCTGTTCAGTATGGGACGGGCCTCGTATTGGTGGGCGTCCTTGTCGGCGACAACCTACCTCCGGTTCGGCAAAGGATTGAAGCGGCCCAGGAACTGCTGCGCGATTCGCAGAAACCTTCACCGAAAGAACAACAGGATCTGGACGGCCCACAGGCAGAAAGAGTGCAAGCAAGCTAGTTTTCGGTTTTAAACGTACATCCCAAATGAATTAAAAAGGAGTTCAAACTATGTCACAGCCATTTCCCAGTCATCCCAATCTTGAGGGTGGATTTGCGCCCATTCATATGGAGTGTGATGCGCCCGACCTCGTCGTAGAGGGTGAAGTGCCGCAGGAACTTCGTGGTGCGTTCTTTCGAAACGGGCCTAACCCTCAGTTTGCGCCAAGGGGTGAATATCACTGGTTTGGTGGTGACGGTATGGTTCACGGGTTTTACATCGCTGATGGGAAAGTAAATTATAAAAACCGATACGTACAATCCGTTAAGTACAAGAAGGAAGTAGAGGCAGGCCGCTCCCTGTTTGGCGCCTTTAATCCCATGGAGAACGATGAAAGCGTCATGGGTCTTGAGACTGATGGCCTGGCAAACACAAACATTGTCTATCATGCGGGCAAACTGCTGGCGTTGGAAGAAGCTCACGCGCCGTTTGAGCTTGATCCGATGACGCTGGAATCTGTGGGTTCACATACTTTCGGTGACAAGCTAGTTGGGCCTATGACTGCCCATCCGAAGATAGACCCAGAAACCGGTGAGATGCTTTTCTTTGGCTACAATGCCGATGGGTTGATTTCGGAACATATGTCATTTCATGTGGTAGATAAAGATGGAAACCTGGTGCGTTCTGAAACCTTCAAAGCGCCTTATGCTTCGATGGTTCACGATTTCATGGTGACCCGTGAGCACGTCATCTTCCCTATCATGCCGCTGACCGGTTCTATGGAACGTGCAATGACCGGCGCGCCTGTTTATGCCTGGGAGCCAGAAAAGGGTGTTCACATCGGCATCATGCCAAGGAACGGAACTGTTGACGATTTGCGCTGGTTCCAGGGTGACCCGTCGTTCGTTTTCCACCCAATGAATGCGCATGCAGAAGGAGACATCTTGACCTGCGATGTTTGCGAGTTTGAAGAAGCACCGTTATTTCCAAAGCCTGATGGAACGCCTGGTGACCCTGCGAAGGCTATTCCCCGACTGACTCGTTGGACCTTTGACTTGGCCAAGAATACGAACGATTACAAATGGGAGCGTTTGGACGATCTGGCGTGTGAATTTCCTCGTCTGGATGAGCGATACACGGGGGTGAACTATCGCTATGGTTACTTTGCCGCTGATAATAATCCGCAATTTAAGGTTGGAGGCTTTAATGCCATCGGCCGACGTGATCATGAGACGGGTAAGGTTGAGCTCCATGATGTTGGGGAGGCTTGTGCGACCAATGAGCCGATCTTCGTACCGAGATCAGCTGATGCGCCTGAAGGTGATGGCTTCTTGTTAGCCAACGTCTATGACGCGAACCGAAAGGCGAGCCATCTGGTTATTCTTGATGCTCAGAATGTCTCGGGTGAACCACTGGCTAAAGCCTACCTGGATCACCGCGTTCCATTCGGCTTTCACGGTAACTGGGCCCAGGACGTCGCCTAAGAGACTCTAACCAGATAAAGAGAACTAGCGGGGGCTGAAGGTGAAAGCCAGGTAATTGGTTTGAGACCTCTGTGCCCCCATGGCTAGGGTTGATGCCGACCGTAGACGACAGTTGCTGAACTAAGGCGTTTACTTTTCCGTTAGCATCTTGATATTCAGTAACAACGTATCAAACTGGGCCCTACGTCGTGCAATGTCTGTATCTTTAGCGGCCTGATCAGGAAGGTTTGATACGTCATAAACCAAGGTATAGATAAGCTTGGAACTGCTATCGGTAACGGGCTTGGCTTCCATAAACCCGTGGTACAGATCGTAATACTGCCCTTCTTTGATAGGCTGAGTATATCCATAAGAAAGATCTGTCTGGGCCACCATGACCTCGGTGATTGCTCCACCGAGTAGCACTCGAACGGTACCTATGTCGCCATCGCCCGAAGTAATTTCGCACTCAATATTCGCCCACACGCTAATGTCACAATAGCCGCCGGCGACCGCCCAGAGCTCAACTGCAGATTTGTCTACATCTACCTCCATCTTGACCCGGGTATATTCCGGTTCCGCGATCGCAGTCTCGAAGCCCATCAGGGTGCTGAATAAAACGATAGCTAGTATGAAATATTTCATTTTTTGTCCTTTCGAATGTTTTGGTGCGCATTTCACTTTGTTGTGATCCGATAAAATATGGTATCGACGCACCACATGAACGTCAGAACGAACCCGGAAGGCCTGTTCTTCAATCGGCGAGTTTGTACCACTGGCCACGCTTGAGCTCAGACGAGACCTTTAGTGATCGAGGTTCGGTAGCTAACAGGCAGCGGCACAGCGCTACATGATCATAGAACATGGGCTGAAATCTACCACTGAGTTCGACTTTTATGGCCCTGCAACGAGAGCTGAGCAGCAAATTATGCGCTCGAAACTAGGTGGCTTTATCTTTGTTACCTAGTGAAATTTGCTTTTTGGCCGGCGTGTTTGTCTGACCGCTGACACCTGGCTCAATAGATTGAATTTTCTTGCCCGACTCTAGATAGATTCTCGTCTTTTCTGCGATGGACTCTGATGTTTGAACTGCAGCCGGTTGTTTTTTCTTAGCTGGCGCGCGCGTGGGTTTACTTGTCATATTTTTACGTTTTTCCAAGGGTTAATAGCCTACTATACTCGAAAAGTGCCGGCAAAGTGACCCTAGTCTTATAGCTGGAAGCATAGCTAGGGGGCGCCAGCCCAGACTTCTGTTCAATTTCGGTTAAGTGTTGAGATGTTTTGAGCGTTCACGGTGGTTTGTGCGGCTGTACAACCATTCAACTGTGACGTCCGTTATCGCCCTAAGCAGGCGCTCCGATGGGCTTTCTTGCATTCTTTAGGATAGTGAGAGTCGCAACCCCCCAAGCGCCGTGCCGGATTGGTCAAATTGACGAGACCAGAGGTAAACATTCACGCGCTGTTCCCCGGTCGTAGCCATGTGAGCTACCGGCCGGAAGGGCATATCAGCGAATGCTATCGGTGACTGTCCTGTCAAAAGTGATTTGAACTTTTTTAAGACCGCGGTGTGTGAAACTCGGTAGATGTCGCAAGTCACTGCGGGACTCATCCAACTGGAAGTTTTGGAGTCGTTCGAAGAGTTGCTCGAAAGCAATCGCAGATTCCAGCCTGGCAAGAGGTGCCCCGGGACAGAAATGAATACCCTGAGAAAAAGCCAGGTGTCTGGACGCATTTTTGCGTTGGACGTCGAAAGTTTCTGCGTGACTAAAATGTGCTTTATCTCTGTTTGCACAGCCGTACATTACCCCTACTCCAGCACCTTCCGGGATCTTCACACCGTTTAGTTCAGTTGCTTTGGTTGCATATCGAAAATGAGTTTGAACCGGCGATTCGACGCGGAGAACTTCCTCGACAAGGTTGGGAATAAGCGAGCGATCTTCCAGTACCAGTTTCATCTGGTCTGGATGCTCCAAAAGTAACAACATACCAGCAGTAATCGTGTTGGTGGTTGTCTCGTTTCCAGCCACCAGAAACTGCAAGATGATGCTATTTAGTTCAGCATTATCCAGTGGGCGGTTGTCTTTAAAGCGAGCTCGAATGAGGTCTGAAATAAAGTCATCCCCGAGGTTTAGTTTCCTGTCGGCGATAATATCATCGACCCATGCGGAAAAATCTCGTCGTAGCGCCTGAACGCTGACCATCTCTTGTTCTGACAACATGCCCCCGAGATGAGAAATCGTATCCGACCAGGTTTTGAACTGGCGAAGCATATCTCGCGGTAACCCCAGCGCCTCGATGATCACGATTAGTGGCAAAGGCACAGCAAAATCATAATTCACTTCGCAGCTTCCACCGGCAGCAAATTCATCAATAAGTTCGTCAGCGATCATACGAATCCTGGACTCCCAGCCAGATACCCGCTTTAAAGAAAATGCCTTGTTAACCAGATTTCTATAGAGCCGATGTTCCGGAGGATCAGCCGTCAGCAAAGTGCGCACGACTCCTTCAATGGGCCGGTGGCTACCATCTGCTGCAGATGGAACCTGGACGCCGGTTTTAGAAGAAAAGGTATCCGTATCTTTAACAACCTGTAAGACGAGGTCGTAGCGGCTGACCAAAAAGAAATTTCGATCCGGAACTTGAAAAACACCACCTTCTTCACGCAGCGCCTGATAGTAATCAAACGGACATTCTGTGATGGCCGGGTCGAGCGGGTCGCGATTTAAAAGTGAATCATTCATGACCATATAGTACCTGTAGTGTCACTGCGGCCCTATTGCTACTATCCAAAGGGCCGTACAGATTACCAATACGAATCTAATGCGCACTTGCGCTCGGGGTCAGATAGTAATTCAGCAATGTCCGACAGCCCATCATTCTGATTTCAGTTCAAGAGCCAACAGGAGATTACCAGGCATGTGATTGTATAGGCTATAACCCGAACTCAGTAATAACAGACCGTTGTTAGCGATAGGTCCAGCTCCGCCACTCATCGAGCCTCCCTTCGTGAGCGTACCGAGCGTGCTGGTGAATTCTTGTTGGGAAGTGTCCAGTTCCCAAATAATCTTACCGGTATCTATAGCGTAGGCACGAGCCACTCCATCCATGGAACCTGCAACGACCAGATCTCCGATAACTGTTGGGACCTGGGAAATACCAGGGTGGCAATGCTCTCGTCCGTCGCATTTATCCTCAAGTAGTGTAGACCAAAGAAGGTCGCCGCTATTAGCGTCTAGTGCATGCATACCTGGTCGGTCCGGGGTGGGGTAGGTGCGTCCGTCCGTCATATCACTGATGGGTATCAATAGTGTCTCCCCACTTGCAGCAATCCCGAAATGGACCCCGCCTTGTATACCGCCTCGACCGACTCGTGTTTGCCAAACCAGTGACCCGTCTTTCGGGTTGAGCGCGTGAACGAACCCGGATTTTTGTCCAGCGATAACGAGGCGACCATGCTTTGTCGTGTCCACAATAATAGTTGCACCACCGAAATCGAAATCTGGTCCATCCTCTATCGGACAGTTCTCGGGGGTGGTGGTGTCGCAGGCTGCGTTCCAAACATCATTAGCAGTCGCCTGAAAAACCCAATTGAGTTTTCCAGAGTCTAAATCCATTGCCAGCATCGCATCGCTCGTGAGGCTGGCGGGGGAGGACATGTTTTCTCCTGTGCCAACATAGAGTTGATTGTTAATCACATCAATTGAGGGACTATTCCATACGACAGCGCCGGACGGTCCAACAATATTGGTACCGACAGTGTTTTGGCCAGTAACGGCAGGTTCTTCTTCAATGGTAAAGGTTTTCCATTGTATCTCGCCGGTAGTCGCGTTCATCGCTGTGACTGAGCCGCGAAAGGTACAGCATTCGTAGTCAGGATTGACCGCTAAACTGACCTCCAGGGAAGAGACAGGTACGTAAAGCATATTGTTGTTCAGCGAAGGTGTGCCTGTGATTGTCGCGTTGGGATGATCGTCAGCTCTCGTGCGCCACATTTTTTCTCCGGTATTGGCGTTGAGTCCATAGACATTGCCAATAACATCGCCAAAGAAAACCATCGGGTCAGGGCCTGATGTAGAATAGGTGATACCCGTTCTTACTTCTGCGGATGCAATAAAGGACCAGGTTGCACATCCCGTATCGCGATCTAATGAATATACAATGCCACTATGTGAGCCAACAAATATTTGATCGCCCGCGAAAGTTGGTTGTGACCTTACTCTACTCGAGTCCGGAAAAGCGATTGCCCATTTAGTCATTAACTTAGTGATGTTTGTAGAGGAAATACCCGCAACTTCGGTTGTTATCGTACGTGTGTTTTCGGGTTGTATTCCCCAGTTGGTTGATGAACTTGATGCGAGTGTTACACTTTTGTTATCGCAAGCGGGTAATGGCATCAACTCGCCGCCCAGTTCTACCCCACTGATATACTCAGCAACCTCTCTCTTTTCCTGAGCGGTTAACGACTGCGCCTCGTCGCGCATGACCCCCTTAGTGATTGTATGTAGAACGGATTCAGGGGTCATCAGACCAATCATTTCCCGTTGCGGCGCTCTTTTAACAGCGCCATCATGACATGCTATGCACGCGCGATCGTAGTGGGCTTTCCCCGGCATCGCTTCTTTGGCTGCCTGTATGTTGGCGTACTGCTGTGA
>JABGVY010000183.1 GCA_018645845.1 Gammaproteobacteria bacterium
ACTTGGCAATCATGAGTTAATGATCCTGTGCGCTTATCAATTTAGGGAAAGCATGACTAACAGTGGCGGTAGTGTCTTTGATCAGTGGCTGAGATGGGGTGGTATCGAGGCAGACTTTGAAGGCTTCACTGAGGAGCATGCGGTCTGGATTCGCGCGTTGCCAGCAATGGCTCTTGTGGACAACGCCCTGTTAATTCATGCCGATGCGATGATGTACGTTAACCACGGTAGGACCATTGAGCGCGTCAACAATAGTTTTTTCGAACTAATGGCGTCGAGTGATCTGCCAAAATGGGAAGCAGCGCTTTCTTCTTTCAGCGAACATATGGCATTTTCATCACTGGAACTTACTGGCCGCAAGCGGGCCGAACAACTGTTGTCACTTTACGGCGGAGAATTGTTGGTGCACGGACACACCCCCATTCCACATGCGAGGCAGGTTGAAGCAGAGAATGTTACCGAGGCCTGGCGCTATGCAGATGATCGATGTCTAAATGTAGATGGTGGAATGTATTTGGGTAGTCCGGGATTTGTACACAAGCTTCAATAAGTGTCGTTAATCAGGGAAGTCAGCTGGTGGTCTTCCCATTGCCCGTTGATCTTCAGATACTTTCGCGCAAGCCCCTCCTTTTCGAACCCGAGCCGCTCCAGCAGCCTTCCGCTGCGCTCGTTATGGGGCAGGTATCCTGCCATAATTCGGTGCAGGCCAAGATCATCGAACATATATTTGTTGGTTATCGAGAGGGCTTCAAACATGATGCCTTTGCCCTGGTGTTTCTCAGCAAGGGCATAACCGAGCTGGCATGATTGAAAGGTACCACGGACAATATTTGTGTAATTGCAGACGCCGAGCACTTCGTCATCATCGGGAGACAACAACACAAAACATGCGCTCGCGCCATCCCTGAAGTCTCTTATTGTCAACCTAAGGAGAATTTCCCAGAAGCCTGCCGTAAAAAAATCGGGCCTTCGCAGGGGTTCCCAGGGCTCGAGATAATCTCGATTTTCATCACGAAACCGAACCATCAGGTCTGCTTCATGTGGTTCGAGCAGCCTCACCTGAAGCCTGTCAGTGAAAAGCCTGGGAAGCTTTTGTCTGCTCAGCCTCATGGATGGCTCAACAGTCGACTTACCGCGCCAAACTTAAGGTAGACCGAACAGCCATGACTTAGTAGCCGGACACTGTCTCCATCAGGAAATCTAAACCAGTCATGCTGTCGCAGGACAGTCCCATTGACGTTGACGTTGCCAGCGAGCACGAAACCTTCACAACCACCTTCAAACGTCCTGCCCATTGCCTGTCCTGCCTCAAGTTTCGTGACAACCGTTTTCTCATGCGTGTTGCTGTGCAACAGTCTGCAGTCAATGCCCTCACTTTCCGTAGCTTCCAAACTATCCAACGAGAGCCTTATAGTTTTTGCGCCAGTATACTGCCGAAGTTTTACCAATAATCGGCAACCCGCCTTTGAATAAGGTGCGTGAGTAAAACCCTCGGGGTTAAGCAGATAGGAGCCTGTTGGCCAATCGCCTGTCTGATCACTGAAAACACCACTGAGTACTAATATTTCTTCGCCCCCGGGATGAGGGTGAGCAGGAAAACTCGCACCTGGATCATATTGAACTAACGATGTGACCTGCCCACTTTCCGCTTCACCCACCAGATGAAATCGCTTCCGGCTAACCGTGGAAGACGGCGAGGATTGCCAACCAATAGTGCTCGAGTAAGCCACAGCAGCAATCGACATATCTGCATTCAACATTTAAGAGCCTAATCCAGACCAAGTTCATGGCGAACGGACATCAGGTCCTCGAACGTTACGTCAGGGCCCAGGTCGATGGCTTCCGCAACTTTTAAATGGATTCGTGAGAAACGTCCATCTGCCGCCTGAAGGATGACTCCCTGAGGGGCTTCTTCAGAACAAAGGTACAACACGGCTGGACTTACCTGGTCAGGGCGACCACGACGGTTAGTATCCTGCAGGCTTTCGGTCATTCGTGTCAGTGCCCCGGGAGCTAGCGTATTCACTTTGATCCCTTTGCTTGCACCTTCCAGAGCTAAAACATTCATTAACCCAATCAGCCCCATTTTGGCCGACGCATAGTTAGATTGACCAAAATGACCGAACATCCCTGATCCTGAACTGGTAAAAACCACTCTGCCCCAATTGTTGTCGCGCATCACTGGCCAAGCTGCTTTGGTCACCAATACTGAGCCCATAAGATGCACATCCAGAACTTCCCTGAAATTTTCAATTGATATATTCGTAAATGTTTTGTCGCGGAGAATTCCTGCGTTGTTCACAAGGATATCTACACGGCCGTAGTTCTCTATTGCAGTATTGATTATCGCCGCGGCGCCTTCCTGTGTCGTCACTGAATCTGTGCTCGCGCAGGCCTCGCCGCCCAGTTTACGAATTTCATCAACTACCGTTTGCGCGGTTGCTCCGCTGCCTGTCCCATCGACAGCGCCACCAAGATCATTCACAACGACTTGCGCGCCGCGTCGGGCGAATTCAATGGCGTGAGAACGTCCAAGCCCACGGCCTGCGCCTGTAACCACCACAACCTTCGTTGCAAACGAAGAGTCATCTAGGGAAGAACTCATGATGCCTCTTTATTATATATGTTAGTACACGGCTGCAAGATTAGCGGTTTCATCAAGCCGAAACAAACTGTTATCTGGCGGCCTTGAGTTCGACGGTGTTGCCATCTGGGTCAGTGACATAAATCGATAACCCGTAGCCATCAGCACCATATCGTGTGCCTACCTCGCTGCAGGAGACACCAGCCGAGACCATCATTTTAGTAATAACATCTGGCTCGAAAGGTGAAATAGTCAGGCAAAAGTGATCCAGGTTCCTGTTTTTTTGGACAATCTCAAAATCACCCGCCAGCTTGCCGCCAAGTGGAACCAGGTCAATCAACTGCCTTCCCGCTCGAAGCTGGTACAGGCCCAGCTCCGGTAATTCTCGCTCCATCACACAACCAAGCAATCCTTCGTAGAACTTGCGTGACTCAACGAGATTATCAACACGTAGCACCAGGTGATCGATGCCATCGATTTCGAAAGGGCTCATCCGTGTCTCGTCGCCGCCCTGACCAGGATTTGGTAAGACACAGCACTTGGCTGTGCGAAAAACTCACCTCTATCCTCAAATCCAAAGTTCTTATACAGTTTTAAGGCCCGGTGATTGAACTTTGCCACGGTTAAGCGAAGCAACTCAGGGTTTAGGGAGCCCAGAGCATAGCCTAAAATTGCCCCAAAAAAGGCAGCGCCTTTCCCCTGTCCTGTGAGCTCGGGCCGCATTCCAATGCCTATATCCAATGCTTCGTCACTGTAGTCACCACCTGGTACTTGTCCATCGGGACCAAATGAGCAAAACCCAATCATTGTCCCGTAGGTATCGAGGACCGCGTGAAATCTTAACTCAGGGTTCATGAACTGTTTGACGTAATGTTCCTGATGCTCACTGAACGATGAGTTGTAAAAATCATAAGGAGAGGGGTATTCCCAATCAAGAATGTCCCAGGCGTGACGCTCTTCCAAAGGCTTTAACCAATAGTTATCGTCAGAAACTGACATGCTAGACACGCGGCTGATTAGGAAGGGAAATAATCGCGCGTTGTCGCGGTTAGCGCAAGTGGGAACAATTAATGTGGTGAATGCTAATGGCGCGAATCTATTTCGCCCGAATACAACAAGGACTCGGTATAACTCGGACTAGAAAATGCCGGCTTCCAAACCTGCCGCCATTGCCATACCAAGTTCGCGGCACTTTTGTAGCTGCTGGTCTTCAAGATCACCGACCACAACAATGGGTTGCTGAACTTCTCTAAAATTATACCCATTACATATGCGGCGAATAGCGTTTAACGCACCTGTACCGTCATTTCCCGCCCCGACCAGCATGCAATAGGGTTTACCATCGACCTGCCCCTCTACTTCATAGAAGGTCCGGTCAAAAAAGTCCTTTAGAGCACCGGACATATAACCGAAGTTTTCAGGGGTTCCAAAGATGAGGCCGTCCGCTTCTAGCAGATCTTCTATCCCAGCTTTCATTGCCGCCTTGAAAGTGACATCGATATCGATGTCCGGATGGTTTGCACCCTCCTGCACCGCTTTGGCCATCAAACCGTTTTTACCGGTTTTACTGTGGTAGACAATGAGTAAACGTTTTTTCTTCACTCCGCTGACGTATCCTTGTGGTAATAGACTTTTGGCCCAACCAACCAGTGGTGCCGTCTTTCTTGTACATGCAGCTTTCGGTTGTTGGTATTTCAGTTACCCTTTTCTTAGCCGAATCATAGTTCGCCCTACGTATTCATACTCAGGAACCTCCAGATTAAGCTTGGCTGCGGCACCTTTTTCAACCCTTCCAGCGATGTCATATTCACTACGGTGGCAGGGACAACTAAACCCTGCGAGCCCGTCTACGGCGGTGAAATCAACCTCACAACCAAGATGGGTACAGTTAGCGTAGACCAACAAATGCTCTGGTTTCCTGGATCTGAAATTATTGGCTGCGTAATCCGGCTGGTGAGATAGCAAGGAATCAGGATCATTCAAAGCGTCGGAAGCAATGAGCCGCTGAACCTGGGTCCTGTCGCGCCGTACGACCATTACGTTTCGCCCCAGCCATCGCACAACCTTGATATCCCCGGCGACCATTCCACCGACGTCAACATCTAAAATAGTCTCATTTTTAAAAGCAGGTAGCCAGGAACGAATAAAAGGAACAGAAAATCCAGCCAACCCGAGTAGTGAAAACCCGGCCACTATCCTTGTAAGCAAAGTGCGCCTATCAATCATCAGCTTTCTCAAAGTAAAAGCTGCCCTCAAAGCTGGTCATATTCGGTACACGCGAGCAGCCGTATCGTGGAACAATTTCTCCTTCTCGATGATCGTTCGGGACTGTGACATCTTCTTAAATGCATTCCACAAAACAGGATAGGAAACAGATTCCTTGTCGACCGGAAAATTGCTTTCAAACATGCATCTATCGGCACCAAATGTATCAATGCAGTATTCATAATAGGGTGCAGTTTTGTCTACAAGTTCGTCGGATGAAGCAGGCAGCGCTCTTTTGTGCCAGCCAAACCCATTGATCTTCATATTAATCCCGCCCAGCTTAAAGTGAACATTACTGCAATCTTTGAGCGCCTCGATACTCTGTTGCCAGGCCTCGAAAACCTCTATCTGTTTGCCTTCATATGGCCCTATTCCAAGAGGTCCGCCGAAATGGTCAAGCACCATGGTCACTGTGGGATTGGCTTTTGCCAGTTGTGTAAATTCATCGATTTGCGTGTGGTAACACCAGGCGTCAAACGTCAGACCAAGGTCGCCCAGCACATTGAACCCTTCCATGAAATTATCTTGTAACATCTGGTGCTCTACCGGATCGGAATGAGAAATCCGAATATCGGGACTGGGGTGCCAGCTTGCGGCATGGCGGATACCACGGAACCGGTTTACTGAAGCAGCAATGTGCGCCTCTAACACCGGCCTTACCTGTGCGCCAAGGGTTAGGTCTGCGAAACTAACAATACCAGCTGCAACCCGGCAGTCACCATAAGCACCGGAACTGCTCATCGCCGCCACACCCTGGACGAATTCGGTCTCTCCCACGGGCGCCAGGGCTCTCGTGACATCAGCCCTGAACATTGAATCACACTCAACGAAAACCGTACTAACGACGCGATGTCCCGTATAGACATCTTCTAGAATTTCATCCAGCAGGTACCTGCTGCCATTCCTGTCCCATAGATGGTGGTGTGGATCGCAGATCCTGAGATCTGGTTGCAGTATTTCCTCTTGCACCAATGATAACCAGGATTGCTCACCCATGCCTTTCTTCCTTATTGACCTTTGTGCGACCTGGTCATCTTTGCGACTGCTACCTGAAGTGTCAATTTGTATGTCTAGAAAGTTAAAAGCATCAGCTGTCGACCTGGATGGCACTTTCTAAATTGGAGCAAGCCTCTTTGAACAAAATCTGCGAGTCGCCGGAGCTGCACCATCAGCGAACCTACCACTCTCCCACGTTGCCCATGGAAAGCCAGGGTTCCTCTGGCTCAAGAGAATCCCCATCCTGTAGAATCTCGATTGAAATGTTGTCCGGAGATCTTACAAAAGCCATGCGGCCATCACGGGGCGGCCTGCTAATCGTGACGCCGCCATCCATCAGACGCTGGCATGTCTCGTAGATATTATCAACGGCATAAGCCAGGTGTCCGAAATTCCGGTTTCCATCACCCAACTCCTCGGCATCCCAGTTGTAAGTGAGTTCTACCTGAGCGGACTCGTCTCCCGGCGCCGAAAGGAAAACCAGCGTAAACCGTCCCTGCTCGTTTTCGTAACGGCGGTTTTCCTGCAGGCCCAGCTTGTCGCAATAAAAATCCAGTGAGGCATCAATATCATTGACTCTCACCATGGTGTGTAGGTACTTCATGTAGCGGCATTCCTTGGTCGGTTGTAGCTTTACATCTTAACGGCTATAAACGAGCTGCACCATTAACGCACTATGCGGACCTATTGGATGAACAATAGTCTTTCCAGGAGCCAAAAAGCGTCAGCTATCAGCCTGTTTGCTTGTGCAGGCCAGCAAGCAGTCGTTCGTTGTCCAGAGTTGTCAGGACACTCATAGCCGCTTCCTTGCCTTTCTTGATGAAATGTTCGTTGAAAAATTCTGCGCGACCTTCACTCATGAACTCCTGGGGGGTGAGGATGCCGTATATGATTGGCACGCCAGTTTCCATCTGCAGCTTCATGGTCGCGTCCATAACGGTTGACGCGACGAAATCATGTCGGTAGACGCCGTGGTCGGCAATCAGACCAACGACCACGACGATGTCCACCGTTTGCGACTGAATCAGTTTTTTTGTAAACAGCGGTATTTCAACAACGCCAGGCACACTGTAGGTGTTTACTTCAATTTGCTGATTGGCGCTCTTCAGTTCTGAACTACAACTGATGGCAAAGGCGTCAACGGCATCGGCATGCCATGTTGCCTTAACCAAACCTACAGTAGCGGAAGACATAATAACTCCTGATAGCAAACGCCACAGATGGTCTTCCAACTAGACACTCGTGACCGACTAAGGGAATGAGAAAATTGATAATTTTGCGGTGAGCTATTTATCGTAATACTCAGTGTTCAATACTAAATACAGCGTTGCCGATATTCGTGGCAGCCCCAGAAAGAGACCCAATTCTACGAGATATGCGCCCCTGTTGTCATGCCTATATGGTTTTCAAAATTACTCGAAATCACCCACATAGATGGGTGAGGTATAGGCAAAACCCCCATCCTGCAGCCTGACTCGAAAGTAATAGTAGTCGCCAATTTGTGGAGTTGAGGGATCGTCAAATTCGTAACGCATAGAAGTCTCAAAAGGAACGAGAGCAGGCTCTATACGCACAGAATCCCGATAACCCTCTACCTCAAACGTCCGTGTTCCTCCCTGTATCGCTTCGTCGATTGGGATCAGAAATTTTTGTCCTGGCGTCGGTTTCGGCAAACGGTCTTTGGGTATCCATGCTACATCTTCATATCCAGAGGCAATTCCAATTTCAATCACGGTGTCTGCATTGACTGAAGTAAGCTCGAACTCCAAAAACTCATCCAGCCCGTGTGTTCGGGTTAAAAAGTCTACTCGTCGGGACTCTCGTCCGGGCTTAATCTGCCAGTATCGCCCAACACGGTCCACAGTAACCCCGGCGCCTTGTGCAACGATATAACCCACCCACTCCCGAGCGTTCCTCGGCCTGCTCATCAAACGACTAAAAGGCTTGCTCGAAGAGTCAACGACTAAACGAAATCGACTACCTCCGGTGTCAAGCTGGCGCCGTGTTTTAAACAGATTGCCGTTCTTAAAAACTTCAACCGAAAGGATTGGGGATGCAGCTGCGATCTGAAGCGCAAGATTTCTGGTCGGTTCCAGACCGAGATTCATTGGGCTTACTGCCAGGACAATTTTAGATCCAACCGAGACATAAGTCTGGTGTTTACTCATCGCATCGAACCAGTGTTGTCCTTCTGTCAGCCAGATAGCGGTATTCACTTCTCTATACTGCCCAGGATACTGATGACCGTAATTGGATCCGGTGAAACCAACCCGGAATCCCATCATTGCGGCCCTGTTTCCGAACCAGTCATAAACAGAACCGCCGCTAATGATCTCAATCAACTGAAGATTCCCTGGCACCATTCGCCGCAAGTCTGTGGGTTGTTCTGGTTTAGCAATCGTGAACGAGGCAGTATCTCGCTTTGAAAGCATCAGGCTGGCTCCGCCTGCGGCAAGCGATTGCCAATGGCTCTTGACCGACGTGTCATCTAATATTTCGTGGTTAGTGGGTAAAGTCAGGTCATATCGTCCTATGGCATTGCGTGTCAGTTCTTCCCCCGCGTGTGGGCCCGGTAACAGTTCAGCTGGAACACCCAGGTCAGCCCAGATAATGCTGTATGGCTTGTCACTCACAAGTACAGGATTCGATATTGCAGAAATCCCGCCTCCTCCGGTGCGAAGTTCCAGTTGATAGGTACCTGCAGCCTGGAAACTGATGCCATCAATTTTCTGAACGGGAGCAACAACATCCAGCCTTTCGGTGAAGACGCCGTTTACCAGTAAGTCAAGGGACAGGTTTTGCGCCTGGGCAATATTTCCATGCTCGTCTTCGAGCCTTACCCAAAGATCGACAAGTTCACCGGGTGTCGCAATAGAGCTGGAATACAAGCTGAGCTGGCTGAAGTCGCCGGGCCTAATTTCAATCGTATTACTGGCCACCCTCGTTAATGATGCTTCCTGATTATGCTTGAGGTATAGCGGTAACTCGAAATGGGTCGTAGCGATCGTTGGAAGCTGAAGTCTGTCTATAACGAAACGCAAGATGGTGCCTGCCGGCAGCACACCTGATGTTACGTCGAAGGCAATCGAGGATGGTTCATACCCGGGTTCACCTGTGATCGCCACTACCTCAACATCACGTGCCAGCAGTTGCGCCGCTGAACGATCGTCCGTCACCAGACGCACGAAGTTGGTTGCAGTTGGCGTTTTTATTTGCAGTCTGCGCGCCTCCGGCCATTGCTGGCGAAGCACGATAGACCCGCCAGCTAGCAGGGACTCCGGTAGTTGATAGGTGATTTCCGCATAAACCACTCCATTAGCAACACTTTGGCCCCGAACCGTCAATTCGGCAGCGCCGGCGGTCGATTCGGGGACGGCCCTGAGCTCCACATCGCTGGTTTCCGCACGGATCGGCAAAGCTAGCAGAACTAACCAACCAATCAAGTAGTATTGTTTCAACATGAGGAGTAGTTTGATTAAATCTGGGAGCGAATGAAAGCCATTAGCGCGACCGTTGCAATGTTCCCGGAAACACCTAGCAGCTCATTTGTTTTTGCGGGATCCGATACTGAACCCGGAATCATTACTGGCACGCCACCGGCAAGCTTCAGGGCTTTTGCAAAGCCCTTCGCCTGCAGCAGCGTGATCTCCCGTTCAGGGTTATATAAAAGCGCAAAAGGCGGCAAGCTCGAGTTTTTGGCTACGTGAACCTGGGGTGATGCTGCCCTCCAAACTTTCTCGTCGGAGCTAAATATCACTTCGTATTTTCGGCGCTCGACAAAACTGCCCAACTCTTTCATCACTCGCGTGATGTCGTAACTCGTGGAGTCGATTGAAACAACAGCCCTTATGCCTTTACCGCTTATACCCTCGGCACGAAGATAGCTTGAGTCCGTCATGACTAATGATGCCAGGTGACCGCCTGCGCCATGCCCCATCAAAATTATCCTATCTGCGTCTAATCCGAACTTGGCGCCGTGTTCCTGAATCCATCCGATCGCACTAACCAGGTCGACGACCTGATCGTATATTTTGTAATCCCACCTCAATCTGTAATTAATGCTGACAAAAGCGAAGCCACTATGGGTGAAATAGTTTGGTTTCACATGAACCTCTTTCTTGTCACCGAAAGCCCAGGCGCCACCGTGAACAAAAAGAATAACTGGCGCAAGTGCTAAGTTGTTTGGTGCATAGATGTCCAGGGTCTGAAGTGTTGTAGTCTCATCTAGTTTTCGTTCCACATAGTGAACATCACTGGTTAAAGTGAAATCGAAACCCGCGTCGATACTTCTGGTTTCCTCAGAACCCTTTGCAGCGACACTATAAGTAGAAAACAGCACTACCCAAAAAAGGACATATCGCATCAATTCACCTCTAGCATTTGATATAAGCGGCAAATCATAGGGTAATAAAGGTCAAAAGTGTAAGTATATAAATGACATAACATCAGGAACACCTTGCGAAATTCGCACCCTGATATTATGCGGATAAACATTGACCAAAAAAAAGGCCGCGTATAGCGGCCTTTACTTTAGTTCACTGTTTAAGCTTATTGATACTGCTTCAACTCTTCTCGTGCAATAACCCGCCGATGCACCTCGTCCGGGCCATCTGCCAGCCTGAGAGTTCGTTGACCAGTCCACATAGCCGCAAGAGGCGTGTCCTGCGAGACACCAAGCGCACCGTGCATCTGAATAGCACTGTCAATGACCTTAAGTGTCATATTAGGTACTGCGACCTTAATGGCCGAGATGTACTTCCGGGCTTCCTTGTTCCCAATCGTGTCCATCATGTACGCAGCCTTCAAAACTGCGAGCCGACACATATCAATTTCTATGCGTGAGTTTGCAATAACGTCATAGTTACCGCCCAGTTCTGCCAGCGACTTGCCGAAAGCTGTGCGAGACAGTGCGCGACGACACAACAACTCAAGCGCCCGTTCAGCAACGCCAATGGACCTCATACAGTGATGAATTCGACCTGGGCCAAGGCGACCCTGTGAAATTTCAAATCCGCGACCTTCTCCAAGAATAATGTTTTCCTTCGGCACTCGCACATTGTCAAATTTGATATGCATGTGCCCGTGTGGTGCATCGTCTTTACCAAAAACGAACATGGGGCGGACTACTTCCACACCTGGGTACGGAAGCGGTACCAGAATTTGTGACTGACGGAGGTGTTTGGGTGCATCTGGATTAGTCACGACCATGGTGATCATAATTTTACAGCGAGGATCACCTGCGCCAGAGATGTAATGCTTCTCTCCGTTGATAACCCACTCGTCACCGTCAAGCACTGCTGTTGTTGCAATATTAGTCGCATCTGAAGAAGCGACCTGAGGCTCTGTCATTGCAAATGCAGAACGAATCTTTCCTTCCAGCAACGGCTCCAGCCATTCTTTCTTGTGTTGTTCTGAGCCATAGCGCTCAAGCACTTCCATGTTGCCGGTGTCCGGCGCAGCGCAGTTAAATATTTCCGACGCAATCGGATTACGTGCCATGACCTCTGCAAGGTGCGCGTACTCAAGGTTACTTACTCCTGCTCCGCCCTGACTTTCAGGCAGGAAGAAGTTCCACAGGCCAGCTTCTCGCGCCTGGTCTTTTAAACCATTAAGAATTTCCAGCTGTCTGTCTGTCAATTGCCAGCGGTCACCGACATCGATCTCGGTGTAGTATTCGTCGGTGAGTGGATCAACATTCGTTTTTACAAAATTGTCGATCTTGTCCCGTATTGG
>JABGVY010000153.1 GCA_018645845.1 Gammaproteobacteria bacterium
AATTTAAATTGTTAGAATTCGATGCCCGCACCAAAAAGAATGCTTACGTCGTCGATTGTTGTTGAGTATAAGAATAATAAACCACGTTTTGCTAGAGGTTTCCATGTGTCTGTGTTGAATGTGTCTGTGTTGAAAGTGTCTGTGTCGAAAAGTGTCTGTGTCAGACCAATACTGCTCATAATGACTGTTTTCAGGGAAACCTCATCGGTACATAGCTTTCAACCAAGATAGCAGTATCAGTTCCAGACTTGATGTGATGACTTCTCGTGATCAGGCCAATTGCCCGAGGATTTTCTCGATGACCTCTGGACCCTCGAAGCAAGCGAGGCGCCTCCTGCCCCCACACTTCTCATACTTCTCTATTTCTATCGCGAACGCCCGCTTTAGGCGCTTCGTCCCGAAAATAACTGCGCGTCATCCAATAGCATGGGGCTAAATTCCCAACTGAGCCTCCGCCTCGGCCCCGCCGCCAACCTGGCCACGCTCTTCGCGCCAGGAAGCTTGCGGTGGAACGTCCACCCAGGCCTCGCACTCGCCACTGAAAGTTCCTATCTCATCGTCGCCTGCGCCGTGTGGCGTGTAACCCAATATAGCGCGCTGGCGCGGGGTAAACTTCATCGCTATTTCCGGCGGGACCTCCAGGTACTGATTGGCTTCCTGGCGCAACCAACCGAGGCTATAGGTATTGATGAGACCGGCGCGAGGACCGTTGCTTTGGTTCGCCCCACCCCCATGCCAGGTTGAACCGAGGTAGAACAGCGCTGATCCCTTCGGCATTACAGCCGATTCCCATGCCGATACGTCGGGCAGATGCCAGCAACGTAAAAAACGATGAGAGCCGGGCACAACACGCGTACCACCGTTTTCGGTGGTGAAATCGTCGAGTGCCCACATAACGCCAATTTGCAGTTCCACGCCGGCGAGTTCGAAAGGATACAGGGAGTCATCGCGATGCAACGCTTGAGCCGCCTCGCCAGGCAAAATCTCAATGGCCGTCAAACTGCCAACCTGGTAGGTCGCACAATGGGGCAGCAGGATCTCATCCGCCACCGCTACCAGCATGTCGTGATCGACAAGTGCGGCAGCGCTCGGCGCTCCCCGCATGATGGCGCCGTAGCGTCGGGTTTTGTTGCCATCGAAGGCGCTCTGCGCCTCGAGGCCTGCTGCGTCAAATTTTGGCCGCAACTCGGCGGCCACAGCATCGACAAGTTCCGACTCTGCCAAGCCTGTAACAACGACGGCGCCATCGCGCCTGAGTGCCGCTACCACCTCCGAAACAGGTGTGTTTTTGTCAAGATAACTGAGTTGCATAGTGTTTTCCTTTCCGGGTTACACGTCATCCAGGCGTGGCGACAGACCCTGGTAGCCTTTAGCCACCACTAGTCATAAGGCTACACTCTTTCATAAAACAATCAGGCAACCGACCTGATTCGATGCTCAGACTTTTGCTTGAAAGGCCCGGTTATAATTCCTCGCCTCGCTTTGTCTAAATCCAAGCTAACCAATACTAGATCACATTTCGAGAACGCCAGTCTGCTATCTGCTCATCACTGTGTCCCTGCGCCCTGAGCAGCGCATCAGTATGCTGGCCCAGTTCCGGTACTATTGCAGAGGGAGTCAGTGGTGTTGCGCTCATTTTGATAGGCGTACCGACGATAGGTATCGTCTCGCCTGTCTCATCAATTGCCTCCTGAAAGTAACCATTTATCCACGCGCCCTGATCGGCTACTGCACCTGCGTAGTCCCTAACCGGCGCATAACGCACACCCATATCACGAAGTACCGAGCACCATTGCTCAGTCGTTTTTTCTTTGAAAACAGGATTAAGCCGCTCAAATAGTTCGGTCAGATCTTCACGACTTGCCAGCAAACCCAGAAACCGTTCATCCAGCGCTAACTCGGGCTGACCCATAGCAATGAAAAATGCATCACGGCTATCCGGGGGTACACCAATCACACCAATCCATCCATCACGGGTCTCAAAAATACCATAGACTCCACGCAACAAGGGATGGCTGAAATGTCCTCTGCCGGGCACCTCATTGGTCATCAGGTAATGAGTGTATTCTGATGCCTGGGCCCAGATCTGACCGCCTAACAAAGACCCTTCTATTTTCTGGCCCTGGCCACTTCTCTCTCGGTAATACAAAGCCGCAAGAATGCCGCTCAGAAGATTCTGCGAACCAATATGGTCAGCTATAGTCACGCCCACGGGTGAATATGGAGACCCGTCATAACCGATGGTACTGATCAAGCCACCAGCACACTGCCCTGCAAGGTCAGCACCTTCCTGGTCAGCGTCCGGGCCATCCGGCCCGAAAGTACTCCCAGCGGCCCAGATAATACCGGCATTGAGTTCCCGCAGATCCTCGAACCCCAACCCCCATTCTTCCATGGTCCCGGGCTTAAAGTTACTGATTATGATATCGGTGCTCGAAACCATCTCCTTAAAGATTCCCGCGCCCTCCGGTGTTCGCAGGTCAAGGGTCATACATTGCTTGCCACGATTACAAGCAACATAGTAGGCGTTCCGATTATCCTCTGGTGAACAATCTATCCAACGAGACAAATCACCCACCATGGGCAATTCAATTTTGATAACCTGCGCCCCCATGTCGGCAAGCGTAGCACCTGCCTGTGGACCCTGAACTAATTGGCCTATATCGATTACCCTGACACCCTCAAGTGCTTTATTCATAAAATACGCTCTTCAACCTGTGTTACTTAAACGTGTTTCGACACACGTCATTTAAGTATTCTGGATCATTGACAGCCGGCGGTAAACTCAACTTCAGGGGATCATACTTGGCTGACAAACCAGAAATATGATTAATTCTTATTATGCTGGGACATCTTCGCGTCACTTTAGATAAAGTTAAAGATCATAACTCAAGAACTACAGTGGGGTGATTTGCATGAATATTATGGAATTAGGTGCTTTGGGTGAGCTTATCGGTTCTGTCGGCGTCGTGGTGACTCTCTTTTATCTGGCGATTCAAATAAGACAGAACACAGAACAGCAGAAAAGGGTCGAATTGGAATCCCGTGTATCTGCCGTGAATGCCAGCGCCGCGGCTCTGCGTGAAAACCGGAAGGCTGTATATCAAGATGCTGAGCTTGCCGAAATTTTTTGGATAGGCATGTCAAAGCCCGAAGAATTATCCGAAATCAGATTTCTGAGATTTAGGATTCTAATGCAAAATATACTCGATGGCCTTTGGGATGTTCATTCTCGCACCTCGCTGACAGACTTATCCCCGGAGATTTGGGACTCGTTAGGGGTAAAAGCGGTCGAAAGGATGATCGACTCCAACGGAGGCCGTCTTGTTTGGACCCAATTCAGGTCGGCCTACCCCCCTAAGTTTCGGTTTGCCATGGATACAATTCTTGATCGAAGCAATCCCGAAACCCACGACGCTGTCTGACTGCACGTTTTCACGCTGAACATAACTCTATCGGCGCATCGCTGACCGGGAAATGAGTGAACAGAGTGTCACAGTGACAACAACCAGCAGCGCGTTTAGTCGCACGGCCGAGGAAACAGCGGTGGACGCCCAACAAAAAAAATAGGTGCTGTCGGTTAGCTTCTCGAAGCCACCTGTAAATCTCTCCTTTTGGGGTCGTATCAGGTCCCGTATAAAATACTGAGTAAACGCGGCGTGTCAGAGAATGGCGGGTTAAACCGCGTTTATCCAGGATTTCAAAAGTAGATTGATGAGGGTAGGAATTATAAAAGGTGTTTTTTGAAGAATACAGAAAGAGGATGGTCGTGGTGGGTTATCCTGTTGATTCCTTCGTTGGTAAATATGAAGTTGCATGCCGAGAATCAAGTTTGAGATTTTGCCAGCCGTAGCTGTTCTGGCAGTGGTGTTTTCTTTGTACTACGCCACGATGCCTGTATTGGTAACCTTTGAAGACGCAGGTTTGTTTTTGCAAGTTTGCGCGCTAGACGGTATTGCGCACCCCCCGGGTTATCCCTTGTTCACATCGATTTGTTCGGCTAGCACTCGACTTGGAGGCAATCAGGTTATTTTGGCTAACCTGACTAGCATTACATTTTCTGCTTTATCGTCAGTCGTCGTGTTTTTTATCTTACTGCGGCTGGGTGCGCGCAGGTCACTATGTTTTGTGGGTGCCCTGTTTATTTTCAGTGCGAAAGAAATATGGGCGCAGTCAATAGTGGTAGAGGTCTATTCGCTGAATCTCTTGCTGGTCAGCTTGCTCCTGATACTGACAATAAAATATGTTGATAGCCCAAAGACAAGTTTATTACCGGCTATAGCCCTGATTCTTGGATTGGCTTTGGCTAACCACTGGCCGCTCGTGGTGGCTAGTATGCCTGGTATTTTATTGTCGATGGTGCCGAGAACACAAAATCTGATGCGTGATTTGAAGCCATCGGTCTTAGCGATCTGCGTGCTGGCCTTTCTTCTGGGTATCTCTCCTTATGTTTGGATGTTCATGAAATCCGCACCGGTTTTTGGGTACTACGGAGAGATCAAGAATGTTTTTGATCTGGTTCGATATATTTCACGGGATTCGTATTCAGGTATTGATAATGCCGTCACTGCAGATTACTCCGACAAACTAATGTATGTCTGGTGGTATCTAGGTGAACTAGCTCGACAGTGGACGCCGATAGTCATGCCAATTGCAGTGGCTGGTTTTGTTCAGGCTGTCAGGAGCAACCCTTATCGACACTGCGGACTATTGGCGGTGTTACTCGGAAATAGCTTGCTGTTGATATTGTTGCTAGGGTTTGAGTTTAATTATTTATTTCGTTCGGTCTTTAGTGCCTATCCCCTGTTTGCGATTCTTGTTGTGGGGATCTACACCGTTCTGGGCGCCGAGAGTATCTTGGTGTTGCTTGCTTCGATGGCGCGTAAGCAGATCGTAGTAATTTATCGAGTGGCATTGGTTTCGATTGTCGCGTTCTGCGTTGTAGATGGCTATGGGAAGAATGACCGAAGTCGCGATGTCATTGCGGATCAGTATGCAAGAGTGATATTACAGTCCTTACCAGAAGATAGCGTGCTGATCATCGATGCCGATTCTCAGGTTGGGCCCATTGGATATATGCAGCGCGTCGAAGGATTACGAAAGGATGTAGTGATCTACTCTGCCGATAATATCTTCAGTGATAAACGGATGCCGATTGAGAAGGAAGCTCGCTCGAATTGGGTTGAGGAGATGCGTGCTAATCGTCGAGTATTCTCTATTCAAGTAGATGGTCTTACTCAGGGTAAAGACTACGGTTTGTATATCGAGCACATACCAGAGAGTCCTGGTGAATACGGCTCTCACGCCTTGCACTTGCCCTTTGTGGAGTCTCGCGCTCGGGAATACCAGGCGGGGAGTATCTTGCAAGAAGCGGACGTCTACTTTGTCCACCAAATGCTTATAGCGACCGGCCACCAGCTGTTTGAACGAATAGCACGTGGACAGGCTGGCCCGGATGAGATTGCTGCACTAAAGGCGGTGCAACAAACCTTTCCCGGGGCACTCGCTATCGCCACATCATCCATTGTCAGAGATGGTGGGAAGCTGAATCGAGCCTTGCTTGAATTTGTTCTTTTGCCATTTGAAGACAACATACCCGAGGTAGCATCCAGTGAACAAATTGCGAGCTTCCAAAAAGTTCTGGGTTTATTGAAAGAGGAAGACAAAAACTGACTGAAGATCAGTTAAGAAAATTGCTCGGATACCATTAAGGACACCTGCCAAAATAGGGTTAGAAGAATATAAGGCAATCACATGCAGGAACAGTTGGACGGACTGTTACCTGTTACACAGACAACCCACTCTACCCTTAACCTTATGACCATCGTTCTGACACTGGCTACTATTGCCCTGCTGGCTAGTTTGCTGGCACCGGCTGATGCTAAATTGGAGGACATTGATGAATCCAAAGCAGTGACGGACCCAGAGCAGCACAATCAGAAGCGACCGTTGACAGCCCGGCTTGTTTGGACCCAATTCAGGTCGGCCTACCCCCTCGATTTCGGTTGGTCATGGATACAGTTCTTGATCAAAGCAATTCCTAAACCCACGACTTTGTCTTACTGAACGTTTCCGCGATGCTCATGATTTATTGGCGCATCCCTGACCGGGAGATGGGCGGTTAAAAAACCAAACCGACGGTTATTGATCTGCC
>JABGVY010000156.1 GCA_018645845.1 Gammaproteobacteria bacterium
CGGGTATTCAATCACTGCAACAGCATCCCAGGCGCCTTCCCCTTCGCCAATCAGGAGCCCTCGAACCTCTCCCGAATAGACGATACGTGCGCCTTGAGGCTCCATGATTTCCCTAAAAGCCTTGCCGTAAAGGTGATAAGCCTCTTCACCGCTCAGTTCTGATTCACGGCCATCTTCGTAGATAGCTTTCTTCCTGAACTTAAGCAAATTCAACATGGAAATGGGTTCACCAGTGGCCCTGTCACGAAACGCACGAACCTGGTCACCTGTTGGTTGAAGAATAATTTTGGTCATTGGCTTTCACCTTGTTATTAATTTGACGTATTTAATCTGGATTCTATTCACATAGAAAGACAGGGATATTTCGATCTGTCCGGGCCTGATAGTCCTGGTAGGGCGGATAATATTCACAGCAAACGGGCCAGAGTTTCGCCTTTTCTTCATCTGGCACTCGTCGCGCGTTCATTGAGCTGGTTTGCCCGCCGAAGGTTATACGCACATCCGGGAAAGCGACCAGATTGTGATACCAAACAGGATGTTTAGGTGCGCCACCTTGCGAGGCGACCAGCAGAAAGCCATCACCATAAGGCACGTACATCAATGGAATGGTCCGTTTCTTTCCGGACCTGGCACCCTTCATCTCAACCAGCAGAATCGGCATTCCCGACAACTGACTCATCAAGCGCCCGCCGGTCAATTTGTAGACGATCACGTTCACTTTGGTAAAAAGTTTCAGCACCCACCTGGGCGGCACATCATTACTGATATTTTCTTGATCACTCATAACGTTTCACTCGCATGCCGTCGTTTATGACTTATCCAGCCTCTCTTCACGTAGGGCTTTTCTCCTCAGCTTGCCTGCATCATCTCGCAACGGCTCATCCGAAAACTCGATGGTTCTAGGGATTTTATAGCGGACAAGCCTTTCCGCTAGATGACTCAATAATGCTGCTTCCGTTAAACCCCCGGGCGCATCAACAATGGCATGCACAAAATTACCCAGATCTTCATGAGGCAACCCTATGACGGCTGACGAGCGAACGCCCGCACAACTGTCGATAGCGGCCTCGACCTCAGCCGGATATATGTTTGCGCCACCAGACAGAATCATATCTGTCTGCCTGTCCGCCAAATACAGATAGCCGTCTTCATCGAAGTAACCCATATCGCCAATACTTTCAAAACCTCCGGCGATAGCTTTCGCTTCTGCCCCAATGTAACGATACGTAGAGCCCTGCCCAGTTAGCGGTCGCAGAAACACCTCACCAACCTCATTGGGGGGCAGGCGCTGGCCCTCATCTCCTACCACTATAATTTCACAGGTTGCATTTGGCTTGCCAACAGATCCTCGGTGCGACATCCACTCGATGCCACTAATGACCGTCCCACCCTGGGCTTCAGTACCGCCATAAAGTTCCCAGATAACATCTGCACCCAGCCATTCAATGAATGCCTCCTTCAACCAGGCAGGACACGGTGCCGCCAGATGCCATAGAACTTTGAGGCTGGACAGGTCGTAACCGGCCCTGACTTCTTCCGGCAAATTCCAAATTCGCTGCATCATTGTAGGCACCATATAGACAATATCTATTCGCTGGTCCTGTATCAGGCGAAGAGTTTCTTCCGCATCAAACCTTGTCGTCACTGTGATCTGATTACCGCGAAAGAACGCGCTCATCGCCCAGACAAATGGGCCATTATGATAAAGCGGACCCGGAATCAGCATCGACCCCTGCAATCGGGTGTGCAATCGATCCGAATCTATATCCCAGACTGCAGGGCTGGTGGTAACGATGAGTTTCGGTCTGCCTGTACTTCCACCAGACGTCATTGCCTTGAAGGAAGCCGCGATCTTTTCAGACAAAGGCTCATCGGAGATGGCTGGATCCGGCTCATACCCAGCGGGCAGCGTCCGATGTCCCTCGTGGGACCCATCGGCAACTCCAGTGATCAGCCTCGGCTCACCTACCTCTACAATCTGGTCACGCTCGAATTTAGGTAGCCTGGCAGAAACCGGTTGCGGCGTCGCGCCCACTTTCCAGGTCGCGATCGTTGACTTAAAAAACTCGATACCATTGGGCAAGGCAATCGTCACAAAATCATCCTGACCCACACCAAGGGATTCATAGGCCCTGGCCAACCTGTTGGTTTCCCTGTCCAGTTGATTCCAGGTAATGGTTTCACCTTCATGGTAAATCGCTACACGATCTCCCTGTATCTCAGACCAGTAACTAACTATTCGACTAAGTGGAACCATGCGCATACTAACTACTCCAAAGAACTACTCTTTCCCGGCTTCAATACATTTCGGATCAAGAGTCCTAGCACCAATGACAACGCGGGCTGCAAACCTCTTACCAGCAAGCCATTCCCAGCAAGCCATTCCCAGCAAATTCGGCCGCAGTCATGGGCATGCTTTTTGTTGATCATATTCACTAAACCCGGGTCCTTCTCTATCTCCCAGCCTACTCGGCACCAAAAACTCCGTCAAACCCTTGAGTCAAGGCAGGTCATCAACCTAGAATCCGCTCCTTTCGTTCACGAATGAGACCAGAAACGTGCCAAAGCTTTCCAGTGCTGATTTTCTTGAAATGAGACACCCTGTTGCGACGATGAAATGGCAACTACCCGTTGTACCGAAAACCACCGGCGGGCGCGGCTCACTCTTCGGTGGCGCTGGCCTCGCTGCAGGCATCGTCGCGCTGGAGCAGGCAACAGAAAAACCTATCGTCTGGGCGACTGGGCAATATCTGTCGATCACCCAGCAGCCTGTTACTCTCGACATTGAGGTTTTACTTCCTGCAAAAGGGCGAAACGTCACCCA
>JABGVY010000100.1 GCA_018645845.1 Gammaproteobacteria bacterium
CAATATCCATGCGTCCCCTGAAATCCGGTACCAGCACTTCAATCGTCGTATCCGGATTGAGCGATCTGACACTTGAGATACATTGCGCAAAATGCGCGGCACCGCTGTCCTTCAGGTCGTCGCGGTCCACTGAGGTTACGACGACATATTTAAGGCCCATTTCCTGCACGGCTTCCGCGAGTTCTCCAGGCTCATTATGGTCCAGCTCTTTTGGGCTGCCATGGGCAACATCACAAAAAGGACAACGCCGGGTACAGATTTCACCCATGATCATAAACGTTGCTGTACCGTGCGAGAAACACTCGGGCAAGTTCGGGCAACTGGCTTCCTCGCAGACTGACGCCAGCTTTCTGCGCCTAAGGATATCCTTTATTCGCGTGATCTCTGGATTGGCCCGAATACGGACCCGAATCCAGTCAGGTTTTCTCAGCAAGGAGGTCGTGGGGATAACTTTGACAGGAATTCGGCGAACCTTATCCGCTCCTCTCAGTTTCTCTCCCGGGACCATGCGATTCTTGTCGACCATTAGTGCTATCTCAATCTGGGGTCGTCATCATACCCGATTTGTTGGACCAGAATATTCGACAGTTCTTCCCTGATCTTAGCCATCGAACAGTCAATGCCAAGACGTTTCATATCGACTACCTCAAGGCCCTCCATGCCGCAGGGGTTAATGTGCGAGAAGGGGCCAAGGTCCATGTCGACATTCAGGCTAAGCCCGTGGTAGCTGCAACCTTTCCGAATACGCAGGCCAAGCGCGGCGAGTTTCCTGCCATCAACATAAACCCCCGGCGCCTCAGGTTCTGCTTTGGCGGCAACCCCGTAAGAATTAAGCAACTGAACAATCGATTGTTCGATCGCTGTCACCAGGTCACGGACCCCCAGCTGCAGCCGCCGGATGTCCAGCAGTAAATAACACACCAGTTGCCCGGGGCCATGGTATGTCACCTGCCCTCCGCGGTCGGAATGGACAATAGGGATGTCACCTGGGGTCAGCAGATGCTCGACTTTTCCTGCCTGGCCAAGGGTATAAACGGGAGGATGCTGCACGAACCAAAATTCATCGGCCGCCCACTCGTCCCGGCTATCGGTGAAGCTTTTCATTGCCTGCCAGGTCTCGGTGTATGGTTCTTCACCCAGGTTTTTAACAACAAGCGGCTGGTCCATGCTACAAAACCAGCCTTACGGCTTCGATTTCCTTCAGGTCAGCAAATATCGCATCCAGGTGCTCCTTGCTTTGGGCAACCAACATAAAAGATATCGAAACGAAGTTGCCTTTCCTGCTCGTTTTCTGGGATATTTTGTCAGTTGTCATTGCCGGATCGTGTTTTACCACCACATCGCAAACCTGGTCGTGAAACTCCGGCGTCACATCGCCTACTACCTTGATGGGATAGTCGCAGGGAAATACGATCTTAGGATCTGTCACGATTTTAGAGGCACGTTTTTAGAGGCACGTTTTAAAGACACGGTTAATACTCAAGGGGGTCACCACCCGAAATGTTGACGAAGAACAAGAGAATCGAATCCCATATTCTGGCAAAAAATCCTGCTTGCTGAACGCCGTTTAACGCAGTCAACGGCACAGAGATATCCTCTTTATCTGGCACACTAATAGTAAGAGACCCTAGTTCATCACCTTTTTCGATAGGCGCGTGTATCTCATTTTGAATCTGGGTCTCTGCCTGAAGTTCATCCCGGATACCTTTTGGGAGAGTCATCACAACATCCGCAGAAAGACCAAGGTTTACAGTCTGATGCTTTCCGCCCCAAACCCTGACCTGTCTTAAAGATTCGTCAGCGCGATACAGGTGAGCAGTTTCAAAATACCTGAAACCGTAGGTCAGCAACTTCTGACTTTCCGCCGCTCTGCCTTCCTCGGAAGAGGCACCCATCACTACGGAAAGCAATCTCATGTCACCGCGAACTGCTGATGCGACAAGACAATAACCGGCGGCATCAGTGTGGCCTGTTTTCACGCCATCAACTGAACTATCTCGCATCAACAATCGGTTTCTGTTCGGTTGCCTGATCTCGCTATAAGTAAAGTATTTTTCCGAGTAGATTTTGTAGTGCTCCGGGAACTGATTGATCAATGCAACCGTAAGCCTGGCGAGATCATTCGCTGTTGTATAGTGGTTTTCATCTGGCAGGCCCGTTGCGTTGACAAAATTCGTATCTGTCATTCCCAGTTGCTGGGCATACTGGTTCATAACGTCAGCAAAACCTTCTTCGCTTCCGGCCACATGTTCAGCTAACGCCACACTGGCGTCATTTCCAGATTGAACAATAATGCCTCGCAGGATGGCCTCCAGACGAACTTTTGTCCCCTCCTGGATGAACATTCGTGACCCTTCCATCCGCCAGGCCTTGATGCTCACATCCACCTCGTCATCCAGCGCAATAATGCCCCGCTCAATTTCCTTCGCCGCTACATAGCTCGTCATTATCTTGGTCAAACTGGCCGGCGGCAGTCGCTGGCTTGCATTGAATTCAACCAGGGGAGTGCCTGTTGCCGCATCTATCAACAAGTATCCTTCCGCAGCAAGCTGCGGCGAGGCAGGAATAATCGCGTGGGCGGCCTGAACTCCGAGCCCTGTAACAAACAACACACTGGCTAAGAAGATTTTTATTCTTTTGGACACCCTTTGCCTCATTCCCGTTACCTTTTTATTCAACTGTGACCCTAAGTGCCTTACCCAGGTTTCGATCGCGAATCCGGAGTGCCACCACGCTTTCCTCTTCCGGATCATCCAACGGCCCAATCCAGACCTTATATAACATACCTGTTTTTACCTCACTCTCAAGAATACTTACTGGTACTCCTTCTGGCATCGCAAGCTTAACCTCTTTCATTTGCTTCACCGCACCGGCACGGGCAATAAATGCCCCGACCTGCAGATAATACGATTCCTGATGCTTTAACTTCCCAAGCTCAGGGTGGTTCACCTCATCCATTGCTTCAACCACAACCGGCGCTGTTCCCTGGTTTTCGAAACCCAGTGCCTTGGCAGCGCCCCATGACAAATCAATCAGCCTGTCATCATGGAAAGGTCCCCGGTCATTGACTCGAACAATGATGCTCTGGCCATTGTCAAGATTAGTGACTTTGACAACAGTCGGCAATGGTAGTGCCTTGTGAGCAGCCGTTAGCCCAAACATATCGTACGTCTCGCCCATCGCGGTCAGGCGACCATGGAACTTCTTTCCGTACCAGGAAGCTACCCCGATTTCGAGATACCCCACGTTCTCTTGCATGGTTTCGTAAACCTGGCCAAACACTTCATACTGATTGGGGCCAAGTTCGGGTTTATCGACCGGCGGCTTAATAATTGGCGGCATAGTACAGCCCAAGAGCAGGCTGCATTGAACGACGGCAACAACAAAAAACCTGAGCGACACCATTGAATGATTAACGAGCCGCGACAGTTCTGGAACCCTGGCGTAGGCCCTCCGCTAGCTGAAAAACGGCCATTGCGTAGAGCTTACTGTGGTTATATCGAGTGATGACATAAAAGTTTTTCAGCCCGACCCAGAACTCCTCTCCACCTTTTCCATTTAGCCGCATTGGGGAAACATACTGTTCTGGATCAAGGTCGGTTAAGTCATCGGCCATTCCGAGCGCCCGTAGTTCTGCAATTGATTTAGTTGGTTTTAACGATACATTGAATACGTCAGCATGAACTTTCGCTGCACTGACCCTAAAAGCGATCTGCTTATCACGCTGCCAGCCGTGCTTCGCCAGGTAATTACCGACGCTACCGATTGCATCGGTGGGGTTATTCCATATATCGCGAAAACCATCTCCGTCAAAATCGACCGCATAGGCTCGATAACTGCTCGGAATAAACTGACCCATACCCATGGCGCCGGCATACGAACCTTTAAACTCTGTAATCATCTTTTTTTCTTCTCGCGCCAGCAGGATGAACTCCCCCAACTCACGCATAAAAAATTTGGACCTCTTTGGGTAGTCGAAAGACAAAGTAGAGAGCGCATCCAAAACCCGATAGTTACCCGAGATGCTTCCATACATGGTTTCTACGCCGATGATGGCGGTAATGATAACCGGCGATACGCCATAGGTTTCATAAGCAGCCTGAAGCGCAGCCCGGTTCTTTTCCATAAACTCAATACCGGATACGGTTCTTCGTTCTGTGAGAAAGATGTCCTGGTACTTCGCCCAGGTTAGCGTTCGCTCTGCTGGGCGCGTTATCGCATCGATAATGCTCTGCTTGTATTCCGCATGTCTGAAAACTGTCAGTAACTCACGCTCATTAAAGGATTCTCGCGCAGCCAGCTCCCTAACGAAATCCTGAACGTCCTCTCTATCTGCGTACTCCACTGCGTATGCCGAAACTGGCGCCGACAACAGTGCTAAAAGTATTATTCTGAAAATCACAACGTTATCCTTCGGTGAGTATGCACCGACATCAAAATACCAAAGCCCGCAAACAAGGTGAGAATCGAAGTTCCGCCATAGCTAACGAAGGGTAGCGGCACCCCTACGACAGGAAGGATACCGCTCACCATGCCCATATTCACAAACACGTACACAAAAAAGGTGAAGGTTATACTGCCTGATAGTAAACGACCAAATGTGTCCTGAGCCTGAACGGAGAGAATGACGCCCCTGCCAATCAACAGCAAATACAATATTAACAACACAACAACTCCCACCAAACCAAGTTCTTCCCCCAGTACTGCGATAATAAAGTCTGTCTGGCTTTCCGGTAGAAAGTCCAGATTTGACTGGGTTCCTTCAAATAAACCTTTGCCAAACAATCCACCAGAACCGATGGCGGTTTTCGACTGGATGATATTCCAACCAGCTCCCAGAGGGTCTTTTTCCGGGTCGAGCAGGGTCAAAATCCTGTCCCGTTGATAGTCCCTCAACACAAACCATAGCGCAGGCGCGGTGACGACACCGAGACCAATAGCCGAAAACACCAGACGCCACGAGACGCCAGCGAGAAGTAAAACGAACAAGCCAGAGGCTGCAATAATCAGCGATGTCCCAAGGTCCGGCTGAAAAGCAATCAGCATCACCGGAATGATAATGATCACCAGGGACCAGAATACGTGCCTCGCCTTCGGTGGCAGGTGCCTGTCCTGAAAATACCAGGCTAGCATTAGTGGCAATACCAGTTTCATGATTTCCGAGGGTTGGAAGTTAATAATACTCGGAATTCTAAGCCATCGGCGCGACCCTTTAACTTCAATTCCGAAGAAATAGATCAATACCAAAGCAATCAACCCTAGCAGGAAGATCCACGGTGCAAGTCGCATGTAAACGATGGGTGATATCTGTGCGATCACCACCATGACACTAAGCCCCATCAGAATCTTGATGCCCTGGGAAATAACCGGCTCAATCTGTTGCCCTAACGCACTATATAGAATCAGCAACCCGTAGGCAGAAATAATAAGCAACAGCAGCAGCATAGGGATGTCGAGGTGGATAGCATCGCCAATACCTGCTTTGCGTTTTGTTACCAGTCCGGAACCTGGCAACTGTCGAACAAAGTCCTGACTCACAATTCTTCTCCTGCGGTGGTCACGATCTGTCCATATTTCGCAGTACTTTTAAGCAGGTGGTGGTCCAGGATTGTCCGGGCAACCGGCGCCGCAAATTCGCTCCCGCCGCCGCCATTTTCTACCAGCACGGCCAGTGCTATCGTTGGATTATCAACCGGAGCAAACGCCACAAACCATGCGTGCTTTCGCTGACGTTCATCTAGTTCTTCCGCGTCGTATTCCTCACCCTGCTTGATCCCGACCACCTGAGCCG
>JABGVY010000382.1 GCA_018645845.1 Gammaproteobacteria bacterium
GGCTTCCGTTGTGGTTTCCTTGGCATGCTTCATATGGAAATCATCCAGGAGCGACTGGAAAGGGAATATAACCTTGACCTGATCACTTCTGCTCCGACTGTGGTCTATGAGGTGCTGATTAAGTCCGGTGAGGTCTATAAGGTTGATAATCCCTCTCAATTGCCCGACCCGTCCACGATAGAAGAGATGCGTGAACCGATTGTGAGAGCAAACATTCTCGTGCCATCAGAACACGTAGGCAGCGTCATTACTCTTTGTATTGAAAGGCGAGGGGTTCAAAAAGACATGCAGTTTGTCGGTAAACAGGTTTCGTTGACCTATGACATGCCGATGAACGAAGTTGTACTCGATTTCTTTGATCGGTTGAAATCGGTTTCCAGGGGGTATGCTTCGCTTGATTATTCATTCGATCGATTTGAAGCGTCGAACCTGGTCAGACTCGACGTGCTAATTAACGGTGATACGGTAGATGCCCTGGCAGTGATTGTTCACAGAGACGACGCCAGGGGGAAAGGTTTTTCCCTGACGAAAAAGATGAAAGAACTCATACCGCGGCAGATGTTTGATGTTGCCATTCAGGCAGCCATTGGAGGTCAGATTATTGCGAGACAGACCGTGAAGGCATTGCGCAAAAATGTCACAGCTAAATGTTATGGTGGCGACATCACCCGAAAGAAAAAATTACTTGAGAAGCAAAAAGCGGGTAAGAAGCGTATGAAACAGGTCGGTAGCGTTGAGATCCCACAGGAAGCATTCCTCGCAGTGCTGAAGGTAGAAAAATGAGCATTAATTTCCCCCTCATCCTCGTTCTTGCCACCGCCTTTACCGGTATTGTGTGGTTGGTGGATCACCTGGTGTTTCGCCCGAAGAGACTTGGCCGCGTCGCCGCAGCCGGTGATATTGACGAAGAATCTCGCAAGACGATTCTTGCCGAACCGATCATTGTTGAATACTCGGTCTCGTTTTTTCCTGTACTTGCTATCGTGTTGGTACTGCGGTCGTTTCTGTTCGAACCCTTCCAGATTCCTACGGGTTCGATGATACCGACGTTAGCGGTGGGTGATTTTATTCTGGTTAACAAATTTACTTATGGCATCAGGCTGCCTGTCGTTGGCACCAAGATTGTTGATATAGCAGAACCAAAAAACGGCGAGGTCATGGTTTTTATACCGCCCCATCAGGACGTATATTTCATCAAACGAGTGGTGGGAATACCGGGTGACACGGTTCGATATCAGGATAAAACCTTATATATCAACGGGAAACAACAGAATCAGACTTTTTTAGCGCAGATACCACCGGTGGATCCGAGGGTTTTACAATATCGGGAGAAGCTGGGAAACGTTGAGCACCTGATCCAAAGAAACCCATACCGGGAAACAAGTGTGGACGAATGGGTGATTCCGGAAGGCCACTACTTCATGATGGGGGATAATCGTGATCAAAGTAGCGATAGTCGGTATTGGGGGTTGGTGTCAGAACATAATATAGTTGGCAAGGCGGTAGCGATCTGGTTGCATAAAAAACCAGGACTGCGGCTGCCAGAGTTCTCACGTAATGGTTGGATACAGTAAGGACTAAAATGATGAATAGAAAAACCTTGCAAGGCAAGCACCGACAAAGAGGAAGCATGAGTGGCATTGTGGTTATCCTCATACTCGTAGCTTCTTCGGTCTCCGTGGGCTCGCGAGTAATACCTCTTTATCTGGATCACAGCACCATGGGCACGATCATGGAGAAGATGTCCCTGGAAAATGGTTTAGCGCTCCAGAACGAGGCTAGTATTCGTGACACCATGAAAAAACGTTTGAAGATGAATAACATCCGTGATTTTGACCTGAAGGAAAACCTGAAAATTGACCGTAGTAAGGCCGGGACAGAATTGATCCTGGATTACGAGGTGCGGATCGATTTGGTAAGCAATTTGAGCTTGATTGCTGCTTTCAACAAGAAAGTTCCTCTTAGAGATTAGTGCGGGTCAGTGTGACCGATCTAAAAAAGCTCGAATCGCGTGTTGCATACACATTTAAAAATGCATCTTTACTTCATCAGTCGGTAACGCATCGAAGTTTTGGTGATAGAAATAATGAGCGTCTCGAATTTCTTGGAGACTCAATCCTCAATTTTGTCGTTGCCGCCGCGCTGTTTAACCGGTTTCCTGATGCAAAAGAGGGAGACCTTTCCCGTCTAAGGGCAAGGATGGTCAAACAGCAAACGCTCGCAGAAATTGCCAGGGAACTAGACCTTGGCGGGTTCCTGACAATGGGAAGTGGCGAACTTAAAAGTGGTGGGTTCGACCGGGACTCCATCCTGTCAGATGCGGTAGAAGCAATCATAGGGGCAGTTTTTCTGGATGGGGGAATCTCCGAGGCAACGGATTGTGTTCTCGGTTTATATGAGGAACGGCTTGCAGCATTGACATCATCGAATATCGAGAAAGATGCCAAGTCACGACTTCAGGAGCACCTTCAGGGTATAGGTCAATCGGTGCCGGACTATATCCTGGTCGGTAAGACGGGTAAATCGCCCAATCAGACCTTTGAGATCGAGTGTCGGTCTTTGTCTTTTAACGGTGCAATCAGGGCAATTGGAACTTCACGACGACGGGCCGAGCAAAAGGCCGCCGAACTTGCTCTCAAGCACCTGGAGGTTACCAATTGACTACGCGCTGTGGTTATGTGGCTATAGTAGGTCGTCCGAATGTCGGTAAGTCCACTTTATTGAATGCACTTCTGGGCCAGAAGATCAGCATTACTTCCAGAAAGCCGCAAACCACGCGGCACAACCTGCTAGGTATCAAAACAACCGGCTCTCATCAGATACTGTTCGTAGATACGCCGGGTATTCACAGAAATGAACCGAAGGCGCTCAATCGCTACATGAACAAGAGCGCGAAGAGCGCACTTCGTGATGTAGACGTGCTGTTGTTTTTACTCGATAGGGGAAAGATAGGTGAAGACGATCAGGAAGTTTCCCGCCTATTTAATCAATCGAAGGCCGAGAAGGTTATTGTCGTTAACAAGATTGACCTGATAGAAAACAAGAACACACTGTTCCCGATGCTCTCCGGTCTTCAAGAGAAATATCCTGATGTGAAACTGGTGCCGGTATCGGCTGAAAAGAATGCCAATCTTGAAGAACTGGAAAAGGTGATTTGTAAAGCGTTGCCGGAGTCACCGTTTTATTTTGACGCGGAGCAGGTGACCGACCGCAGTGAACGATTTCTTGTCTCTGAGATTATTCGTGAAAAGCTCATGCGTCAGTTAGGTGATGAGCTACCGTATGCCCTTACTATTCAAATTGAGAAATTCGAAGAAAGAGATAAAGCAACGCATATCGATGCAACAATCTTTGTCGAGAAAGATGGTCAGAAAAGTATCCTGATTGGGAAATCAGGAGAGCGACTGAAACGAGTCGGTACTGATGCCCGCAAAGACATAGAGCATGTGCTTGGTGTAAAAGTCATGCTGAATACCTGGGTGAAGGTTAAGTCGGGCTGGTCTGATGATGAGCGTGCTATCAGGAGTCTTGGTTACGACGATGTATGAAGCAGGGACACTTGAACCAGCTTACATTCTGCATGCCAGAAATTATCGCGATACCAGCTTAATATTAGACCTGTTTACCCGGGATTCAGGGCGATACTCTGTAGTCTCGAAAGGGGTCAGGTCTCCCAAGTCTAAGATAAGGGGCCGGTTGCAGCCATTTTCACCGTTGCTGGTCGCCTCCGTGGGTCGTGGTGAGTTAAAAACATCAACGACGATTGATTTTCCACGAAAGCCGTTCGGACTGATGGGAAAAGGATTGATGCTTGGTCTGTATGTCAACGAATTGCTGTACAGGTTATTGGATCGGTTTGAACCGATTGTTGGTTTATATCAAGGGTACGAAGACTTGCTTTCAGAGCTGGTGTTATCCGAACAATCGATGTCAGGACAAGAGCTGGCGCTTAGAGAGTCGGGTGGCGAGGTAACAGCCATTAGAAGGTTTGAGCTTTGCTTGTTGCAGGAACTTGGTTACGGAATTAATTTCGAGTACGACTCACGTGACGGACAACCAATTTCCGCTGACCTGGATTATCGTTTTGTGGTCCAAGAAGGATTCCATGCAGTACGCGAGTCGCAAGGTGAAACGTTTCCCGGCGCTGAAGTGCTAAGAATCGCCTCGGGTGCGCTTGAACAGGTGGACAGCAAACGTTTATTGAACGTGACCAGACTTTCTCTTGCAGAACTACTGGGTGACAAACCTCTCAAAAGCCGTAGCCTGTTCAGAGGAGCACGTTGATGATTGTTGGAATAGGTACAGACATCGTAGAAGTCAGAAGGATCCAGAGGTCTCTTACGCGCTTTGGTGAACGTTTTACTGACAAGGTTCTGTGTGCAGGTGAGCGCCGACCGCTCACTGGGAGCCGGCTGGCGGCTTATCTGGCGAGACAGTTTTCTGCTAAGGAAGCCGTTTCCAAGGCACTCGGAACGGGTATGAGAAGCGGTGTGCATTTCAGAAATATCGAAATAGACCGAAAGGAAAGCGGTGCCCCTAGGGTCAGGTTAACAGGGGAAGCCAAATCGCGAGCCGAAGAGCTTGGCATTTGTGATATTCACATTAGCATGTCGGATGAGCGCGACTATGCTATCGCCTATGCAATCGCGACTAACGATGTTTGATTTGTCGACCCCCGGAACCTAAAACATCCGGATTGTCGTGATGCCAGGTGTTAAGGGCGGTAACCTCACCATTCAGCAGGTTTAACAGTGGTTGGATCTCTGATTCCTTACCGTGCTTCAGAGCCAATTCCAGTTTTTGGATTGCTTTTGCAAGTCTTGGAACCCCGCAGAAACGAACCGCGCCATGTAACTTGTGAACAGCGCGTTTAAGTTCGTTAACATTGTTCGATTTTGCGTTTATGGCGTCAAGGTCACTGGGAAGGCTTGCCAGAAGCAGGGCAAACAGTTCTGTTGCAAGGTCGTGACGATCACCCGCATTTTCGAGAGCCAGATCCAGGTCGAATGTCGGTAAGACCGTGGTACCTGATGCCGACAATGGAGGATAAGATTCAGGCTGACCGAGGCGCTGGGTCATGACACGCAGACTCTCCATTCTGACGGGTTTGATGAGAACGTCGTTCATGCCAGCGTCCAGGTATTCTTTTTTCTCTTCTGTAGTGGCGTGAGCAGTCAGTCCAACAATGAGGACGGACCGATTGTGTTGTCGAATTCTATTGGTTGCTTCCAGTCCGCCTATGCCTGGCATTTGTATGTCCATGAAGATCATCTCGAATCGACCAGTCGTTGCCATCGAAACAGCGACCTCCCCGGTACCAGCGGTAGTAACGTTGTGACCCAATTCTTTTAGTTGTATCTCAAGCAACTGAATATTGACCTCACTGTCATCAACTACAAGGACATTCTTCTGGCTGGAGATATTTTTTGTACGGGTAATCCCGGCGATGATTCTCTCCAATTGAGTTTGTGTCACAGGGTCATTTACGGTAATCCATCGTGGGTGCTGGTAGTGCTGACGATTGTTTAGCATCAGCACGAAGGTTGTTTCTGGCAGATAGGGTTTGATAGAGAGGAACACTTCACTCGTTTCATCAGAGACCACGCAGATATCCAGATGTTGGTTTTTGAAGTCCGTAATACAGTTGATCCCAAGAAAACTCAGCCTTTTCCTAAGACTGGAGCGTTGCTGTACGTCCTCGGTGACTACGATGGCGGTGAGGTCGGTTACTTTTGAATTTTGCTGGTGAATTACCGTGGCTGGAAAGGTCAGGGTTTTATGGTTCCAGGTCGCGTCCGCGGATTTTAAACTTTCGTCGAGCCCCGTATTCGATTTTCGATTTGATGCCCTCGGGAAAGTCAGGGCAAAACCTTTGGTGGTTTGAGCAATCTTGATGAAAACCTGTTCCTGTTTGCCTTGCGTCTGTTTGCTGGGTTGCAGGTAACCGATGATCAATTGAAAAAGGCAGGATCCAAACCGCCTGTCGTCCAGGCTAAAGTAGATTGGGCAATCCGATTCAAACTCAACCTGGAAATTGGTGTTTCGTATATTTGAAAGTGGTGCCGTAATGTCGATGACGCGATCAATCAACTTTAAAAGATCGTGGTTTTTCGTGGCAGGAAAGAGATGTGAATCCGTGAGTAGAAATTGAAGATTCTCCAGTTCGGTAACGGCCTCCGGGTTGAGGGGATTGCTGTTGGCTAACGCAATTACTTTTCTTGCCGTCTCTCGCGCCATTATTTTTTGGGCCTCGAGATTTTTAGTGGCGTCAATGATTTTACTTTTCGTTTCCCTGAGCAATTCATGTTCCTGTTTCAGTAACAGGTCACCGGCACTGTGTGCGCTGATGTCGTCGCGTATCTCTAGTTCAAGTTCAAGTTCGTTGACCCTGCTCACTGCATCAACTTTACCTGCTGCTGAATAGAACCGAATTGCTCTGAGCAGCTGTCGCAACTCTGGTGCTTGATGTCTTCCAGATGTTTCAATGTTTGCATAGAGGTTTTCGATCAGTATCTTTAGCGGTTGAACTAATCTGTGTTTCACTCGGGCTATAGTCGTTAATGCGGACATGAGGCTTATTGCACCGGCGAGAAGGAACCACTCGCTAGTGATAGTAAAGAGCAGCGACAGCCCCCCTAGAGTCAGGAGCGGGCATACAGTGAGAAGCAATAACAGTGAGATTTCGGAAAAGAATCGCATCCGTGTCTATTTCTCTAACTTATTCTCGTATCGGGAATA
>JABGVY010000211.1 GCA_018645845.1 Gammaproteobacteria bacterium
CTGACATGCCAAGTGTTCCAGTAATTGCGGGTATCAACCATCGGGATGATCTGATTGCGGTGTAGGAGTCCTCTACATGCCTTGGTAGGTTTTACGGTTCCATGTGTAGGCGATAAGCCCCATGAGGACATTCGAAACCGCTGCTGCGGCAAAGATGCCGCTGAGTCCAAACAACACTCCTCCAAACCAGTAATACCCAAGTAGTGCAGGAGTCCCAAACCTGAAACGGGAGGTAGGGGGCGGTGGGGTGCAGCTGGGCCGGAAATGTTAGCGAATTTCTCGCACCAAGGTTCCTAACACCATGCCAAGAGAAGAGATAGGCAGCACAGCATGCAATGAGGGCACGATTGAGGGCAGAGTATAGACAACTGGCCGGAGAGCCATTCATAGCTTGACATATTGGCGGAGAGACAATCCGCCTGTGGTGTATCAAGTTTGGCCCAAAATATTCGAGGCGACTAAAGCGAAAGCATCGTGGCTTCGGCGATACTTTCTACATCGACGAAGTATTCGTAAAGATCAGAGGCAAGCAACATTATCTATGGCGTGCTGTTGATCAGGACGGTGAGATTGTTGACGTATTTCTGCAGGCACGAAGGGATGGTGCGGCAGCAAAGCGCTTCTTCAAGAGACTTTTGAGAAGTCATGGTAGTGAGCCTAGGAAGATCGTGACAGACAAGCTGCGTAGTTATGGTGTCGCTTATCGGGAACTGGTTTCTGAGGCGATCCACAGTACCAAGCAGTACGAGAATAATCGAGTAGAGCAATCTCATGAGGTGACCAGAGTGCGAGAGCGAGGGATGCGCAAGTTCAAATCAGTGAGACAGGCTCAAACCTTTTTGACTTCCTATACAGCGGTTCAAAATCTTTTCAATTTAGGCAGACACTTGGTTGGGGCGCAACATTATCGGAATCTCAGGGTCACTGCGTTCAATGAATGGAGCAGGGTAGTGGCTTGAAACTAGGCACTGGGTTTCATCGGTCTGGAGGAGTTAACTTGTCAGAACCGGTTCTGGGCATCAAACGTTCGACGCACTGAGCTTGGCCTGCAGGTGTTGACCGGCTTCGATGGCCGAAAAAATCTTATCTTCACCGTCTCGTACAATTGGCTCAATCAAACTGTCGCCTCGTGGACCAGTAAAAAACGGAATGCTAATTCTTGACTGACGACTATACCTGGAGTCCTCTGCTGGATTAGTCACGCGGTGTACTGCACTTTTCCAGCGACCATTGCTCCAGATCGGCCATAAATCTCCTGCGTTGATAACGAAGCTGTTTGGCACGCTTGGAACAAAGACCCACTGGTCATTTACCAGCACCTGCAATCCTCCACTCTCTTCATTTCCAAGATCATTCGGGTCCTGATACAAAAATGTGTAGCCTGTGTAGTCGGTATGGGCGCCATACCGGATGCTGGTACGGTGCATTGAATGGGATTCAGTTGGCGGATAATACGCCAGGCGAAGTGACAACTCTGATGCCGATGTCGAATCGAAAAAATTCTCGAAGAAAGTATCTGGTACACCCAGTGCACGTGCGGACAACCGGTGTATTCCTCGACACAAGCTCATGACCTGCTCTACATAGGGTGCTGCAATGTGTTCCAGAGCCATAGGGTGAGCAACATTTGGCTCACGGGTAGCCCAGCATTCTGGTGATCCGAGAAAGACATAGCTTTCGACAATATCCGGTGGCGCATTATCCAACTCCCAGGTTGTCCCCACCGATTCAACCCCAAGCCCTGTATAGCCACCCAATGGATTACCATAAGGCCCATGATTAAACGTCTGTTTTTCTTTCGGCGAATTAGATTCGAAAAATTCGCGAGTCGCGCGATAAAGATTGTCTGTTTGCGTGCCAGCAACTGGATGTCCAACAACGACTGCAAACCCGTAGTGGCGCATAGCATTGTCCCATTCCTGGGCTAGTGCTTGTTCCGCCGTAGATGAGTCTGTATTTGATGGGTCCGTTAGCGGTGGTTGATCATCGAACCATTTCGCGAGATCAATAATCGGAATCGTCATGTCACCACCTCAGATCCTGGAGCGGTCAGCAGGTTCATGCAGCGTCTTCCAGAACCGTTAAGCCCATGCCGGTCAGCATCGGCAGATAGTAGTTGCGATGTATTTTCGTTACCTCCGGCGTTAGAGCGCCGCGCATCGTCAGCCACATCATCATCTCGACCGCTTCGGCGCCACCTCGCTCCATCCAGACGTCATGTGGAATATCGAGTAAACTTTCTGGGTCATCTTCTATTCGGTCAAGAAATTCCTTGTCCCAGGCTTCATTCATATGACCAAAGCGCGTGCCGTGCAACTGGTGCGACAGACCACCGGTACCGAGAATAGCGACACGAACGTCTTCGGGATAGGACTCGACAGACTGACGCATGGCCTGTCCCAGCTTCCACAAACGACGGGGTGTCGGTAATGGATGTTGCAGAACATTGACGTTGAAAGGCACTGTCTTGACGCTCCAATCAGGTTCGTGGTCAAAGAGCAGCGGGTACGGCGCGAGCAGGCCGTGATCCATGAGCATCTCCTGGCAGATCGTCAGGTCGAACTCATGTTTTAGGACCAATTCGTTGGCGAGATGAAAGGAAAAATCGGTGTCACCTTTGACGCTTGGCAGATCACGAACGCCAAAGCTCTCGTCTCCGATGGGATATTCATCAGCCGCACCCATGGCGAAAGTTGGATACTTGTCGAAGAAAAAATCTGTGCCATGATCGTTATAGATCACGATGGCGTGGGTCACACCTTTTTCTTTTAACCATTCTTTAGCTGGAATATAGCCATCGAACAGTGGCTTCCATTCCGGCGTCAATTGTTGGTTGGTATCGTAGGCAACGCCTATAGAGGGGACGTGAGATGTGCCGACGCCTGCAACTATTTTGCCCATTTTCTGTTCTCCTTCAGTCAGTTCGCACCGTTGCTTATTCGTTTTCCTTTAGGGCCACGTTGCGTGTTTGCATAAATTCTTCTTTTGTTTCGCCGCGTTGTTGTGCGCCAAGTGAAGCCAAACCTTCGCCGGTAACACTACCAAGCTTCAGCAACATATAGATGCTGCCGCCGCCTTCCTCGACCAGACTCTTGTAGTCACGAGCAAGAACTTTCTCTTTTTCCCAGGAACTGAGACCGCAATTGTCCATATAGGCTTCTGCATCCTGAAGATAGGCTTCGCGATTGCTTGCTTGGTTCAAGGAGAAAGCGAAGCGGTTTAGCTTTAATCCCCGCTTCGACCTTTGTCCTGTGAACACATGGGTGCCGGGTATATGATCGGAATGTCCGGTTTCTTTACTCATAGTCTCCCTCCGTTAAATTGGTGGTTGAGCTAGTATTTCGTATGCCGATATAGTGTTTCGTGTAACAATACACGAAACGGGTAATTCATCCCGCTAGTCATGCACATTGGAGAGGACTCTTGTCCGAAGAACGGGGTGGACCAATTATTCAGTCGGTCGGTTTGACGATGCAGATATTGGAATGTCTGGCCTCGAGTGAAGGAGAAAAGGGCGTCACTCAAATTGCTCGTGAACTGTCGGCAACCAAGACGCGGGTTTATCGCCACCTTCAGACCCTGCGGCAACTGGGTTATGTATCCCAAAACAAGGTTTCCAAAAAAGAGCGCGTCGGCCCTCGTCTTCACCTGCTGGCAAAACTGGTTGGCGAGAATGTTGAGTTGATGCCTGCAATACGCCCAGCGATGGAAACCTTGCGCGACCAAACCAGTCAGACTGCTGTGTTTGCTAGTGTGATCGATGGCAAGGTAACCATCATTGATTTCGCACTCGGGACGACGACCGTGCAGTATGCGTTTCGTCCAGGTGCCACCTTCAATCTTAACTCTTCCTCTCTTGGGCATATTTCTCTTGCTTTCGGTCCCTCGGAATACTGGGATTATGTTGACGTCGAGCAGTTCGAACCCGAGACGCCGGAAACTGTTACCGATCCCTCGAAACTGGCCTCGCGTGTTAACAGCGCACGGTCCAGAGGTTGGACAATTGTTCCAGGTGAAGCGGTGGTTGGTGTCAATGCGGTCGCCGCGCCCATCTTTTACCATGATTCCAGTTACGCCGGCGCCATCGCAATTGTTGGCTCGGCGCAAAATATTCCTGCGAATCCGCCGTTGGATATGATCGACAGCGTCATCGCCGCTGGTAGACAGGCGTCGAGAAATCTGGGCTGGCGGCCCGGCGAATAGATCCAAGTTATATCCCAAGGTTTGAAAAATTGGCTGGCACTCAGTCTTGACAGCCGGGTTAATTTTACATATTGTTTCGTATATAGCAACTCCGTATCGCTCTGTGAGACAATAAAGGGATAGAACGCCCAACAAATTAGCAGCGAGGTGTCAGCTCATGCATGTGCCGGTAGCAATCGTAGGTGCAGGTCCATCAGGTTCTCTCTTAGCTTGGATTCTGCGTCAGCGTGGTATTGAGAGCATCGTCCTTGAGAGACAAAGCAGGGAATATGTCGAGAGTCGAATACGCGCCGGAGTCATGGAGCAGAATTCCGTCGACCTGATGATCAAAGCTGGAATTGGCGAGCGCCTGCAGAAAGAATGCATGTACCACCGTGGCGTCGCTATTGGCTTATACAATGAGCATCACTTTTTAGATTTTGACAAGCTGATCGGTATCGGCGTTACGGTCTACGGTCAGTCTGAAGTCACCAAAGATCTGTTAGGCGGCCTTGCGGCAGAAGGACATAATGTTCTTTATGAAGCCCCGGTCAGGGCTATCGAAGATATTGAGGGCGATCGTGCAACGGTCAAGTACACACATGAAGGCGCAGACCAGGAGTTGACCTGCGACTTTGTGATTGGCTGTGATGGCTTTCATGGCCCATCGCGCCAGGCGATGCCAGCCAGTGTTTTAAAAACACATGAAAAGGTTTATCCCTTCGGCTGGTTAGGTGTCATGGTCAATGCGCCACCATCTAAAGATGTCGCACTGTTCGCTCATCATGATAGGGGCTTTGCTTTGTTAAGCATGCGCTCACCGAAAGTGTCTCGGCTTTATCTGCAGTGCAAACCGGATGAAGATCTCGATGAATGGCCAGACGAGAGAATCTGGGATGAACTAGATACCCGTCTTGGTACACCCGGTTGGGAACTTGAACGTGGCGAAATCTTCCAAAAAGACGTGACACCTCTGCGAAGTTTTTTCTGCTATCCGATGACTCATGGCCGATTGTTCTTATGTGGCGACGCTGCGCATATCGTTCCTCCGACCGGTGCGAAAGGGCTGAATTCTGCGTTTGCCGATGTCAGCGTTCTCTCCTCCGGTTTAATCCAGCACTACACAAAAGACGACGAATCTATTTTGCGCCGTTACGGCGAAGTAGCCTTGGAGCGCAACATTCAAACGCAACGCTTTTCATGGAGTAACACCAGCAAATATCACATTTTTCCCGACAGCAACGCCTTTGATCGTCGTATGCAGGCGGGTGAGATGGAATACCTGGTTACCAATGAGACGGCCCAGATTTCTTATGCGCAACAGCATACCGGCCTTCCATTCGCTTACTGGCCCGAACTTTAGATATAAAAGGAGAACATCGTTGGCCCAGATCACGTACATCGAACATGACGGCACTGAACATATGCTTGAAGTTGAAGTTGGCTATTCCGTCATGCAGGCAGCCCTCGACAATATGCTCCAGGGTATCGTTGCTGAGTGCGGTGGGGCCTGCAGTTGTGCAACCTGCCACTGTTATATCGACGAAGCCTGGCTCTACAAACTTGGCAAGCCTGACGTCATTGAAACCGAGATGATGGAATTTGCTGTTGGCGCACGGGACACCAGTCGCCTGAGTTGTCAGCTTCAAGTCACTGAAGAGCTGGATGGCCTGATTGTCCATCTACCCGAATCGCAATATTGACACCGTAAAAAATCTTTTGACCCAATGGAGAGAGCCCATGAGAGAGGAACAGAAAGTGAGTAAGAGAAACACAACCGCTGCTCGACAAGCATCAACCAGAATTCTGGCTGCTGTGGTGGCTATGATTGGCGCAGCGACAGGCGTCGTTTCACCGTCAGTGCTGGCGGCAGAGGTTGAAGAAATTGTCGTCACGGCCCAGCGCCGTGCGCAAAGCATCCAGGACATTCCCTATAACATTTCAGCTTATAGCGATGATGATCTTCAATCCGCCAGGGCTTTCGATATTGGTGATATTTCGCGCCTTGTGCCAGGTCTCGATTTCAAGGATCAGGGACCTTCTCCCAGATCCAGCCGGAATACGTTTATTCTACGGGGTATCAACGCGAACGATGGCCGGCTGATCTTTGGTACTGACGTCAGCTCAGGTGCTGTCTCAATGTATTTTGATGATGCGCCGTTGTTCTTTCCAATGGTGATGAAAGACTTAGAACGTGTCGAAGTGCTTCGGGGTCCTCAGGGAACCTTATATGGTTCTGGTTCTCTTGGCGGGACCATTCGATTTATTCCAAAGGAAGCGAACCTTGGCGAGTTCGAGTTCGAAGCCAGTACCCACGTCGATACAATGTCTGAGTCTGATGACCTGAACTATGGTGCAGACTTTATGGTCAACGTGCCTATTGCAGAAAATACTCTCGCCTTAAGGCTCGTCGGCAGCTTCGAAGAATCCGGTGGCTTCGTCGACGGTATTGGTCTTGTACAATTTGATAACAATGGCCAGCCGACTCAAAGTGTACCTGGCGATCTCGCCAGTGGGTATGTACGGGCTCCGGAAGAAGATACCAACTCCGGTGAGTCACGCATGATTCGCGTCGCCCTAAACTGGGCGCCTAGTGACACTGTAGATGTTCAGTTGTCTTACACAAATCAGGAGACAGAAGTCGACGATTTCGCCGGAGTTAACCCCGGCTTCAATGGCGGGTTGGTTGACGCCAGTCTGGCTACTTTTCCAGGTTCGTTTTTCTCGAACGCCAATGCGTGCAATGGCGGCCTGGCGTTTTCAAAAGACTTCTTTACTCCAACCCAGAATTGTCTCGGCCAAGATGGTAACACGCTGTATGCAAATGGTGGTGTAACGATTCCTGATGCTGGTGACTTCGAGCATACGATGTTCGTCAAGTCTGCAGGCGAAAGCACTGCAGACGTATTCAGTGCACACATAAGCGTTGATCTCGGATTCGCGACGTTAACATCTTCAACCTCGCATTCAGAAGTCAGTTTTGAAAATACACCAGATTTCACTGGTTTTGATTTACCGACCAGGGCACCGGGTGGTTCGAGTGTTGCGACTTTCAACTCGTTCTATCCGAGGGCTGTCGGTGTGACATCGTCGGTTGATGAGACTGAGCGATTTACACAAGAACTGAGACTTACTTCCAATGGTGTTAACAAGTTCGACTATGTTGTTGGCATTTACTACGAAGACCGGGATTCAGATGGCGCTACTCTGACCAAACAGCCTGGATTGAGTGAATTTGACACAACCGTTAACGTGGCAAACCTCGGGTTCCCTCGCGGTAAGAACAATACGCTCCATCCTGATGTGACGTTTTCCGAAGTCAGGCAATTCAAGTTTGAAGATCTTGCCTTCTTTGGTGAGCTGACCTGGCACGTGAATGAAAAATTGCAGATTACTGGTGGTGTACGAGCCTTTAAGCAGGAATTCTCGCATGACTTTGAGTCGTTAATTCCTTTTTGTGGACTGTTCTGTTCGAGTTCTGAACAGCCTCGATTTTTTGAAGGCGGCACTACAGTCACAGATTCCGAGAGAGATTTTGACGACGAAATCTTCAAGTTGAATGCTTCGTATAACATCGATGACGATACGATGGCTTACTTCACCTGGGCTGAAGGATTCCGTCACGGCGGCGCGAACGCCTTGCCACTAGCCGGTCGTCAGGCCTCATTGCCGGAGATGCTTGAGTTTCAACCAGATTCGACGACTAACTGGGAAGTCGGCCTGAAAGGCTCAGTCGGTGGCAACATGAATTACTCGATTGCTGCCTATCTTGTTGATTGGGATGAGTTCCAATTTGAATCGCTCGTGATTGCTGGTTTCAAAACGGTCTTGAACGGCGAAGAAGCCCAAACACGAGGAGTCGAGCTGGAATTCAACGGTATACTTGGCGAAAACCTGATCTACAATATTGGTTATGCCTACGTTGATGCCGAGGTGACAAAGGATTTCGTCATATCGGACTATATCGCGGGAACAACAGGTTCCTTCTTCATACCTCCCTTTACAGTGCTGCCACTCATCACTGTTTCAGATGGCGACCCGCTGCCTAACGTCTCAGATCATACTCTGACGTTGTCACTTGATTATTTGCAATCGCTTGAGCGTAACAACTGGTCTCTGAGTTACCATCTGGACGCGAAGTACACGGGTGAGTCGCAGTCAACGTTCAACGATCAGGTCAACCTCGGCCGAGACTTCTTCGAGATTGATTCGCACACTGTGGTGAATGCGTCGATTTCTCTGGAAACCAATGAAAACTGGTCTGCATCGCTCTTTGTTAGAAACTTAACGAATGAGCAGAATCTTGCTGCTGGTAACACTGCTGCGGCAGCGGGAGGAACGCACAGCTACTTCTTCTCATTGCGACCACGTACTGTCGGTTTGTCGGTTAACTACCGAATGAACTAAGGTAAATAGAGACTGTGATTCCGGCGTGGAGACACGTCGGTTAACAGGTTTACATGTAAGACTAACCGGGTAAGAGATCATGGTAGAAAGCACGGGTGGTAACTCAATTGCGATCGATGAACTTCCAGTCATCGATGTAAACGCAGCCTATGCTCCTGAGGCAGACTTTAATGCCATTGTCATGGCAGCGCATGAGAACGGACCTTTCGCCCAGAGCTCCCGTGGGTTTGAAGTGTTGGGGTACAAGGAATGTATGGCCTTGATGCGAGACCCGCGTTTGCACTCTGATCACATGAGTCTTGTAAATGCCATGGGCTTTCCGGAAGGGCCAGCCATGGAATTCAAAAAAGCCATGCTGTTAAGCCATGGTCGTGATGAGTACCGCACGAAGATCCGCCAGGCACTAACTCGAGCAGTTGGTGCTTCGGTGATAGAAAAACAGCGCCCCATGATCAGAACATTAGTCGGAGATATCCTGAATGACCTCAGTCAGGCTAGTGAGTCAGATCTGCTTCACAAATTTGCGTTCGGTGTGCCGTCCAGCCTGTTCTGCCTTTGGTTCGGGGCTCCGCTGGAAGACGCTCCATGGATTGCTGGGCTGTCAGATCGAATTCTTAAGATCTTCAGCTTTGATCGGCAGTACACACCAGGGATTATCTCTGCTTATGACGAGCTGTTTCCTTATGTTCAGAAGCGTATCGATGATGCCTTGGAATCGCCTAAAGATAATCTCCTGGCTCACTTTATTGCCGAGAACAAAGCGGGTCATCTGACGGACACAGAGCTCTTTCATATTGTTGCAATGTTCAATGAGGCCAGCACCGACAACACTGCCCATGGTATTGCGACCGCTATTGGTGAGCTGCTCGGCAACCGACAACGCTGGCAACAGCTGATTGATCAACCGGAACTCATTCCAGCAGCTATCAATGAAAACATGCGCCTGTCCGGCCGTATTAACACGCTCATTCGGTACGCATCACAAGACATCGAGTATGGAGGCGTGGAGATACCAGAAGGTACCGGGATTAGTTTCTTTATACCGGCGGCCCATCGCGATCCGAGGGTTTTCTCTTTACCCCTCGAGTACGATCCCACACGAACCGATGCACACAACCTGCTGGATTTTGGTGGCGGCGTCTATACCTGCCTTGGCAAGCACGTCGCAATGATAGAGATTCAGGAAGCCCTTGCGGAATTGATTAGCAACTATCCGAACGCACAGGTGACCAATTTCGACATTAGTTCTAATCCATTTGTGAATGAAGTAGCTGAGTTAAAGGTAGACCTGGTTGGCGCCAGCACATAGTTCTATAAACACCGATTGATAATCATCTTGGGGGGCGTGATGCCTGACATAAGAATTCTGCTAAAAATCGTTTTATCTGGAATTCTGTTTGGGTTTGTTGCTTCTGCTTCTGCCGAATACCAACCGTCGCCAATAACCCAGGTCGTTATGCTTGGTACGGGTACGCCTAATCCTGATCCTGAACGCTCGGGTCCAGGCGTTGCTATCGTCGTCAACGACACACCCTATGTTGTAGATTTTGGTCCTGGCATTGTGCGGCGTGCCGCATCTCTGTCACCTGCCTACGGCGGTTCGATTGAAGGTCTCAACGTAAAGCGCATTAAGCGAGCTTTTCTATCGCACATGCATTCGGATCACACGACTGGCTTTGCTGATCTGATTTTCACACCCTGGATTAAAGGTAGGGTCGAGCCTTTAGAGGTCTACGGCCCACCAGGCATCATCGACATGGCGAGTCACCTGCTGAAAGCCTATCAGGAAGATATCCGCTATCGTGTTTACGGTCGGGAATCGGCAAACGATCAAGGCTGGCGTGTTAATGCTCACGAGGTCAAAGAAGGTACGATCTACCAGGATGAGAATGTTACTGTCGATGCATTCAAGGTGCGACACGGTACCTGGCCGAATGCATTTGGCTACCGGTTTACTACGCCCGACAGGGTTATTGTACTGTCCGGAGACGCGGCACTGGATGCTAATCTTGAAAAATACAGCCAAGATGTGGACATTCTGATCCATGAGGCCTACTCAGTTGCGGGTGCCCAATCGAGGGCACCGACCTGGCAGAAATACATGAGCGACAACCATACGTCGACCCATGAACTGTGCGCCTTGGCTGCGCGTGTCAAGCCGAAGCTATTATTGCTGTATCACGTCGTTTTTCTTGGCTCGAGTGCAGAAGAAATCGTCGCCGAGGTGAAACATGCTTACTCGGGCCAAACGATATTGGCCAACGACCTGGACGTATTTTGAAAGGAGAATAGTGTGGCGGACCTCAAACCTCTCATCAGGGATCGAACCTACCTCAAACATTTTTGGCACCCCGTTTGCACACTCAAACAACTGGAACAGAACAGCCCGGAAGGCAATGGACCTTTTGCAGCGACGCTACTTGATGAGGACATCGTTATCGCCAGACTTGGCGATGAACTTGTTGCGCTGCGCGACCAGTGTGCGCATAGACTGGCAAAACTTTCAGTTGGTCTGGTTGTTGGCGGCAAGCTACAGTGCCCGTACCACGGCTGGCAATACGAGGCTGAGGGTAATTGTGTACATATCCCTGCCTGCCCTGATGAAAAGATTCCAGCGCGAGCCGTCACTGAGAAATATGACTGTGCGGTAAAATACAATCTGGTCTGGGTCCGGCTCGATCGATCATGGGACTGCACAGAGATTCCCTATTGTAGTGCCTGGGAGAATCCTGAATACAAGAGGGTGATCGTCCCGGATCCTTATAGCTGGGATAGCTCAGCCGAGCGACGCTGGGAAAATTTCACAGATTTTTCCCACTTCGCGTTTGTTCATCCGGGTACTCTCTATGACCCTGCGTATAAAGAACCAGAGATCGTCGATATTGATCGAGAAGGTGGTGAATTGCGCTTCAAACTTGAACCGGGGCGAGAGATGATCGATAACCTGCCGCCGGATTCGCCGCTCGGCAGCTTCTCTTACCGGGCGGCCATGCCGTACACGATCAACCTTGAAATTCATTTGTACCAGAATGACAAACCATTTCTTCTTTGGACAACGTCGAGCCCGGTGTCGGAAAATATCTGCCGCAATTTTATGGTCATTGCGCATACGGATACTGACGCTCCAGACGATCAGCCTGTCGGTTTTCAAAAGATCGTTCTGGCTGAGGATCAGCCCGTTATTGAAAGTCAGCCCGGCTCCTTGTACATCGGCGAGATATCTTTGCCAACTGACAAGATCTCTAATCAGTATCGAAGATGGCTGAGAGAACTGTCGGAGGCTGCTGTTTCTGGTGAAGAAGCATTCAGAAAATCATTGCAAACTGACGTGATCGAAAGCGGTGAGAGCTCGTGATCATTTACACACCTGCAAAAGCTCCTGACAGTATTCCCATTATTGATACGGCGCCGTGGTATTCCGATGACGACGAAGCGAGGAAAAAAGTCGCATGGGAAGTTCATAAGGCCGCCAGGGAAACCGGGTTTTTCTATATTGAAAACCATGGCATTCCGCTTGAGCGCATGGAGCAACATCTTGACCTGGCGAAGCGCTTCTTTGACTTGTCAGCCAAAGAAAAGAACAAGGTCCACATAGAGAACTCTAGCTGCACTCGCGGCTATGAACCAATCGCGGTTCAAACGCTTGACGAAGGCTCACCGCCAGATCTGAAAGAAGGCTTTCTGATTGGCAATGACCTGGATGAGAATCACCCCTACGTGCAACAGGGAGTGCCCAACACAGGGGCTAATCAATGGCCGATGCAGCCTCCGGGGTTCAAAGAATCATTCAATGAATATGTTGAATTGATGACTAAGCTGGGGATATCTCTTTCGCAGTTGATTGCTCTGTCAATGGGATTGGATGAGTCCTATTTTGACGAGGGTCTGGTTGAGCCGTCAATGGTTGGTCGTCTACTGCACTATCCCTCTCAAGACAAGGTTGTCGCTAATCAACTGGGGGCTGGCGCGCACACGGACTGGGGGATGTTGACCATACTCCTGCAGGACGGGATCGGTGGGCTGGAGGTGCAGAACTCTGAAGGTAATTGGATCACCGCGCCACCAATAGCTGGAACCTTTATCGTCAACCTGGGTGAGATGATGCGTGTGTTCAGTAATGGTCTGTATCGCTCCAACATGCATCGTGTGGTCAACAATCAAAGTGGTCAAAGTCGATATTCATGCCCGACGTTTTTTGATCCAGACTATTTTTACCCGGTTAAATGTGTCCCGACCTATATGCCTGAGTCGGGAGAGGTGGATTTTGATGAAACCACGGCGGGCGGGCATGTCGCATCTATGTACGAGAAAACTTACGGTCAGGCAGTCTGAATATTCAGAGGTAACAAAATGAATCCACTTTTTTACGTCAATGTTTTCGCCAAGGACATGGTTGCACTCGCTGACTATTACCAGAGGTTGTTTGATCTTGAGGAAATAACGGCCAGTCGCTCGGATTACTTCATCGGCTTTGAATCGGGCAGGTGCTGCATTGGCTTCAGCAGCCAGGCTGCCTACGAGCTCTTGTCCCTGACGCAGGCAGAAAGCCAAACCGACACAGTTCTAACGACTTTTGGCGCTTCAAGTCGAGAAGCTGTTGACGCGCAAAGTAAAGTTGCTGTTGAACTGGGCGGCACGCTCGTTAAGGCACCGTTTGAGACCTACTATGGTTGGTATCAATCAATTCTTAGAGATCCGGAAGGAAACCCTTTCAGGATAAACCACGCCGCTTAGGTCGTCGCAATACCAGGCTGGCTAGAATGGGTACTTGTTCTGACCTGTCTGAATGGTTACCCACTTCAACTCGGTAAACTCATCCATTGCAAACTTACCGCCTTCCCGACCCATACCGCTATCCTTGATGCCGCCAAATGGGATAACTGGTTCATCACGAATCGTAGGACCGTTGATATGAACCATGCCTGCCTCCAGGCCTTCGGAAAAAGCCATAGCTTTCTGTAAGTCATTAGTGATGACGGCAGAGGACAAACCATAGTCACTGTCATTGGCCATCTCCAATGCATGCAAGTGATTGTCCGCTTTTATGACTGACGCGACTGGTCCAAAACACTCTGTTCTGAAAATACTCATCTCTGGCGTGACATCAGCAAGAGCGGTTGGCTGATAGTAATTGTCGTGATAGCTGCCACCGCTCAATAAACGAGCTCCGTCAGCGACAGCCTGGTCAACCTGACCCTGGATGAATTCCGGTTGGGTCGAGCGAATCAATGGTCCAACTATGACTCCGGGCTCGCGTGGATTGCCGACTTTTATGTTGCTGACTCTTTCGGCGAACCTGGTACAGAAATCATCGTAGAGTCCGGCTTCGACAATGACACGTGAACCCGCCATGCAGACCTGCCCCTGGTGCATGAAGTTACAGAAGACGGCGGTATCAACGGCATAATCGAGGTCTGCATCGTTCAGGATGACCAGTGGGTTTTTGCCGCCCATCTCCAGCGTAAAAGCTGTCAGGTTTGCACCGCAGGTTGCAGCGATCATTTTGCCGACTAGACTCGATCCGGTGAAAGCAACCTTCTTGACTCGAGGATCAGCAATCAAAGTGTCACCCAGATCGCCACCTTGTGCAGGGATGACGTTCAGCACACCATCTGGCAGGCCGGCTTCAGTAAATATTTCTCCGAGCTTCAGGCCGATTACTGGCGTGACCTCCGATGGTTTCAAAATAACGCAGTTTCCCGCCGCCATAGCCCAGCCTATTTTTCGAGCTCCCAGCAGAAGAGGGAAATTGAATGGTGATATAGCCA
>JABGVY010000229.1 GCA_018645845.1 Gammaproteobacteria bacterium
TAGGTGATGTGCAGGTACAGTTGAGTCGTTGGCAAATGGAAACCATAGCCGTCAGCGCGCTCGATCAGATTGCGTTGGAGAAAAGCGGCGACGACTTGGTATTAATGGATGCCAATACCTATCGAAGGCACTGTGATGATCCTCTGCTAGCGGATGATTTGCTTGTACTGGTCGTCGACTCGGATCAAGCCATCGAACTTACGGACAATGGCCGTAAACATGTGGTTGTTGATCCAGCGATCCGGGCGATGCATTTACGATCACTAATCCAACGCGAAATTGGTGCGGTGACCCGCACACTTGTTTAACAGCAGGACCGGCGTCTAAGGCCGGTTGCCTAGGATGCGGTGTGAAAACACGCCGTCAGTCCCTGATCACCGGCATGCTCATCCTCAGCGTTGTCGTAATACTGCGTATGGTAGAAATTCAGATCAGTAATCAAGCCATCGGCACTGAGGGTGGCGATGGTCGAGCCAAACCCATATTTGTCGAAGGCGACGCCGTTAATACCGATAACAAAAAGGGCGCCTGGTTTTGCGATATGTAACAACTTATAAAGTGCCTCTGGACCAACGTGACCCAGGGTGAATGTCCCGGCACTGACGATGGCACCATAGCTATGTGAGGCAATGTCGAGATCGCCCGTGAGATCCGCACAGACCAGTTGGCGGTAAAGGCCTTTAGTCTCACTGACATCAAGCATTTCCTGGGAAATGTCGATGCCATCAATCGGCGCTGAGGTGTGTGCCGTCAGCGCTTCGGCAACCAGACCCGTGCCCGCGCCAACATCCAAAATGGGTTGGTGATACGCGGAGGCTAGCTGGGAATAGATTGCTGCGATGCGCGCAGGATAGACATAACCGCGCGGTGCGGCAAAATCGCTGTCGTAAGTCTCTGCCCAATCCCGGTAGAGTTCGATGTTGTCCGCGGGAGTTTCAACCGCATAGGCATCATCAAGCCCTAGTTTCTTTTTGCTCATCTACGACTTTCTCCCGGATTGCTGGCTCTGTCTAACAAGCAATCTATTGTACTTGAATGCTCGCGCTGTGGGGGCATGCGACCCTGACCGCATTATAGTCGCAATGAAAGGTGCGGGATGTGGCATTAGTTGCCCTGACAGGTGGCGGCGGCGCTTTTCCCAGACTGTTATGTCCCGGGGCCTGAGCAGCTGCAAGTGGTCCTGCCTGGAGGGCGGCGAGATGAGTGCTTGGCGTAACCAGAAGACCAGCAATGGGCTTCGTTTTACTTCCTTTATCGATGCCTTGAGTCGCTTGTAAATCGCGTGCGTGGGTGCTGTAATTCTTCACCTTTTTCTGCCTTCCGATGTCGATGAGCTACGAGCTACCACTAGACCAACGCTCCATGGTGCTCGATGAGCATCGAAACGGTTTCTATCGTCGCGCGCTTGAACAAGTCATTGGCCCGGAATCGGTGGTGATGGATTTGGGAGCGGGCCTGGGTATATTAGGGTTTATTGCTGCCTCGCTTGGTGCGAAAAAAGTGCTACTGGTTGAGCCAAAAACTAACCAAGCGGCGGCTAGACAGATAGCGGCGGAAAATGGCTTAGAACACAAAGTTGAATTTATTGCCTCAACCGCGGAGCAACTCCTCTCCGAGGTTAAGGTGGACATCATAACCTCGGTTTTTACCGGTAACTTTCTGCTGGAAGAAGACTTGCTTCCCTCGCTTTTTCTGGCAAGAGACCGGTTTTTGAAACCGGCGGGCGTACTGATCCCTGATCGCGCTGTTATGGTGGTTGTCCCTGTTTCCATGGGCGATTTTTACGATAAGCATATCAACCGATGGGCAGATGGGTCTCAAGGAATCACGCATGGGGCGATGCTTCCACTGGCAAGGAATAGTCTTTACATGGACAGTTTCAGTGCCGCTGAATTTACGCCGCTTGCAACACCGAAAAAAATTCGCTCGTTAGATTTTCACACAGCATCCGTCGCTGATTGTCACGAAGAGGTCAGTTTTCAAATACGAGAAAAGGCACAAATAGATGGTTTTCTTTGCTGGTTTGACGCCCGTATGGGTGATGAATGGCTTAGTACCTCGCCCAAGGCGCCGAAAACACACTGGTCTCAAGTCTTTATGCCAGTTAACAGGTCAAATTTGGAAACCGAAGCGAATGTCAGCCTCCGCATTGATCGGTCCGAGTTTGGTGAGTGGCACTGGCGTTTTACAACGGCTCAGGGATCACAGCAGTATTCGAGTTTTCTTTCTGCGCCGACGACCGTGACTGAATTGCGGCGCCGGTCCGAAAGCTATAGGCCAGTACTGTCGGTGGAGGGCCGCGCAGGTCAGTTTGTCCTGAGTAAGTTCGGCGAGCAGTCAACGGTGTCAGAAATAGCATCAGAGTTACAAGCCAATTTTCCTGAGCTTTTTGCTGATGAGTCGGCCGCGCTGAGATTCGTTCAAGAGATCGCAGGAAGTTTTGGTGAATAGCTACGCGTACTTCGATGGAGTGTTGCAGAGTGAGTTGCCTCTGCCTGAGCTTTTGCCTGGGCATAGTAGCCAGGCATCGTTTGGCATTGAGATACTTTTTGGAGGGCCTCCGAAGAGTTTGCAGCCGGCGTTGCTTCACCGGTGGATCGATGAAGAAGGAGAAGTAGAACTGGAACTGCTTGGTGGCGAGGATCGCTATCAATTGACGGTACCGGGCGTCGTTTCTACCACCATGGACTTCAGGGCTAGCCAGCTCATGGTCACGCCTTTATGCGATGACGAATCGTTACTCAGGGAGCAACTCATCGACCAGGTATTGCCAAGAATTATGTCGACGTACAGTCCATTGGTGATGCATGCCAGTGGTGTAACAAAGGCAGGGAAGACGCTTGCTTTCGCCGGTAACAGTGGCGCTGGGAAGTCAACCATCGCCGCTCATTTTCAGCAGGCGGGTTGGGAGCTTTTGACCGATGATTGTCTGAAAGTAAGCTTGTCTGACAATAACGTCGTTGCATGTGGCGCATATCCGGGACTGAAGCTGCTGCCGGATAGAAGCGAGCAGGTGAATTCAGCGGGCGCCTTTGACTCTCCCAATGTGCAATCCTTTAGCAAATGCCGCAGTCTTCAAGCATCGAGCCAGCCAGCCGCAAGAGCGTTAAGCGCGATGGTTTTTATAGAACCACATGCGACGAGTTTTAAGCTTGAAGAGCAAGCCGGGGCCGGTGTGCTCCTGGAGATGATGAAGCAGACGTTTGCGTTTAACCCGAGTGACATTGAAGCCGCGGCTCGGAGGCTACAAGACGGGCAACGTTTGTTGGCGAGCAACTTACCCTGTTTGTTCATTTCCTATCCGCATGATTACGGGCTACTTCCGGTGCTTGCTGAAGCGCTTGTCGAGCGCCTTCGATAAGGATTGTTACGGCAGCGATGGCGGATTATGATCTTGGCATGACTACCGCTCGCCACATTGAGTTATCCCCAAAAGCCATTTGCCAAGAGGTGAACGGTGAAATGGTCATTTTGGACATGGAGAGTGAGCAGTATTTCAGTCTGAATGAAGTAGGAAGCAAGTTATGGCGGCTTCTTGAATCTGACAGCAACCTGTCTTTGGCTATTATCGCTCTGCTTGACCAGTATGAGGTGGAGGGTGAGCAGTTGAGGCAGGACGTCGAACGTCTGGTCGCCGAACTCATTAGTGCCGGGTTGGCCTCCGAATCTCTCGTTGCGTAGTAAGCGGTCATTGGATTAGCGATGAGCGGACTCTATGGCCTGTTTTTTCGTCGGAGCGGCCGCTCCACTGATGTTCTGTTAAACCAACTGTCGCACCAGTCAAGGCATAGAGCGGAAAAACTAGTCAACCTGACGCAAGATCAAGTTGGTATGGGCGTCGCAGAGCCGCAAAGCAGCGAATTCCTTCTGACGGCTGATATTCGGCTCGATAATCGGCGAGAGCTTTGTCATCAGCTGGGGCTAAGTGCTGATGCCACAACCAGTGAATCGACGATCCTGATTACAGCGTATCGGCGCTGGGGTGAGGCTTTCGTGAGTAAGTTGATTGGTGATTTTTCCTTTGCGCTGTGGGATGAAGGCCGACAAACCATAATCTGTGCAAGAGACCACCTTGGTGTAAAGCCGTTTTATTATCTGCTTGACGGTGAGCAGTTTGTGTTTGCATCGGAGGCCAATATCATCGGCGTTATTCCAGCCTTCGAGTGCACAATCAACGCCGCCAGGCTTATTGACTACCGCGTTGACTGGCTCGAGTCTATTGATAAGCGTTGTACGTTCTTTAACGAAGTTCATCGACTGCCGCCAGCAAGTGTGCTGATCGTTAATGCCGATAGTCATCAAGAGCGCACCTACTGGGAACTTGACGCGCATCGAGAGGTCTATTTTCCCAACGATGAGGATTATCAAAGTGCATTTAATGAGCTAACTCGCCAGGCCGTGCAATGTCGAACGAACATTGGGGCAGGCGGCGTCATGTTAAGTGGGGGTGTGGATTCTTCATTGGTTACGGCGATCGCTGCTGATCTTCAGGAAGGGCCTTTACCCGCGTATTCAGGCCTGATACCCAGGAGTGCAAAAGACAATGACTCGGAAAGTGTACGATTGTTGCTGGGACAACTTGATGTGATCGATAGGTCTCTTGAAACCACAGCGCAGAGTCAGTACTACCCGCAACTCAACAAATTGCTTGAAAAGATTGGTGAACCGTTCGATGCGAGTATGTTGCAAAGCTACCTTATGTATCTGCGCGCAGCTGAAGATGGCTGTGACTATGTGCTGGATGGTGTTGATGGCGACATCGCTCACGGCCTGCCTTCCTCCTATCCTAAATGGATCGCGAAACATGACGGCGTGGTGGCAGCGTTCACCGAGGTCTATTGGATTTGGCGTCGCTGGTACAAGCCTGACGAGAGTCTCGCTGCAATTTACCTTGAATATGCGAGGCTTATGTTTACGCCGAGAGTCGTGCGCCAGGTGAAACAAAAAATAGGCGGTAGCATTACTGACCGTCAATTTAGCGAAGTCATGTGCGAGTATGGTATCGACCCATCGGTCGCGATCGATACAGAGCTGCATGCACGCATCGAGAAAGAAAACACCAATTTTCTGGCAAAGGGAGCTTCGCTGAAACAACAGCGAGTGGCTCACATTCATCATCCCGGATTGGTAGCGGCGTTGGAAAGGTATGACAGGGTAGCCGCAAGTTGCGGTGTTGAAGCACGACATCCGTTGTTAGATAAGCGGCTGGTCGAGTTTTCACTGGCGATACCGGGAAAACAATCAGGATCCCAGGGTTGGTCTAAGTATCTGATGAGGCGGGTGGCTGCGCAATATTTACCGCCAGAAGTGGCATGGCGAACCTCAGCGGATGATAATGGCGCGGAATTTATCCATAGTTGGGCAGCTGAGCAGCAACAGCTTCTTGGTTCAACCATTGAGTCAAGCGGAGACCTGCTGCGGCCCTATGGTTTTAAGGTCAGTAAAAGTTCAAAGGATGTTATGGAGCAATGGAGTACCTTCTGCCTCATTGCCTGGCAATCTCATGTTACAAAATCAGTCCATAATGGTAGTATCAGGTGACGAATTCAGACAGACTAGGGACAGTGTCTTGGAAGCGCCGCCAAAACCGTCAATGCCAAAACCGCCAAAAAAGCTGCCATATTCAGCTCCAAAACTTGAGGCTCATGGCAGCATCGCGAGTCGGACAGCCGGGGGTAGCCGCCCGATGATGGAAATGCTCATGAGCAGCATGATGATGCGCATGGCGATGCCTTAACGGTCATTCTTGGAAAGTGCTGGCTATCTCGGCAATCTCAGCGATACCTAAATAGTCGCTCCATGCGAGAGGATCCACGAGTGCCTGCATTGTGGTAGGAACATAGTGGAAAAAAATCATATGGCTGTAGAAATTGCGTTCAATCGGCGCTGGGTCGCGGTAATGCCATTGACTACTGCCTGAAAAAGCCAGACCACTGCCAGGCGCCAACTCAAAAGCATCAAACGGAAGGCTCGATTTGATGTTGGGCTGCCAGTCGCTAGTGTGGTCATCTTTGGTGGGCCATTCGGACACCGGGCTGATATAAATAGGCCACGCAGCGCTGGCGTCCAGTGGGATGTCGAGAGTCCACTTTGCGTGAGGGTTATCCAAATGTGGTTCGCAAACACCCCGGCCATTGTAGATCGACAGAAAGTTATAAGAGGGGACGACCTCCTCATTCACTATGTTTGAGACCTGTTCCGTCAAGCGTTGCTGTAGATCAGTAAAGTAGGGGTGGTCATGTAACACTAATCTGCCGAAACTCTCGACTTCATGAACTTCCCAGTCGCCTATCCCAATGCCTGCGATTACCGCATTGGCTTCCGACAGGGTTGCCTTGCACAGGATGTCGTGAGCGATGATGGGCTTGAAATCTTTATGGGTTTTCAAGGGCATGAGGGCGTTAACGAAGTCGCCCACCCTTGTCGGGTATTTCTTCTGAAGGAAATCGTAGACGGCCTGATAAGCAGAGTGCCAGTGCGAATCGTACCAGGGAAACATTATTAGCTTCGCGTGTTTTTGAGGTGATGTTAACGATGCAGGGCTCAGGAAGCTATCATTATCCCGCAATATAGGCCGATCGCGAGGCTGTCATGGGCCAGACATAGCTTACATCACCCGTCGTAGCGCTCGTCGGTCGTTGTGACTGCACTGATGGTCGAAGGAGCTGTATTAACATCGATGACAGTCACGTTTCCACTCAATGACGGTGTGGAGCCTGCAGCGAAGACCATGCCATCATTATGGCCTAAAATGACCTGGATATTGTCAGCAGCATGGAAGTTGCCATTGGTGCCAAAATGACGGTCTATTTCTCCGGTCGTTAAGTCAAAAGACAATACATTGTTACTCCCACCATCCCCGTCTTCTGATGACAAGGTTTCGACAGCGTAAAGATTTTTACCGGCGATAGTGAATGCAGTGATGCTGGCTTCAACATGCGGCGATTGCGGCGAAATATAAGTCATCAGGCCATTGTCAGCAAAGCTCTTGTCAAGATGCCCCTCTGGCGTCAAAGAAAAGAACTGGTTCCTCCATCCCCCGGTTAATTGGGTGCCTGATAAACCAGGCCACGCGGTGCCGTCTTCCGCAACAAAAAGGTGATGAGACGGCCAGAACTCGTCCTCATCCGTTAATGCAGTCAGGTCAACCCAGCCATCTCCGTCGCCGTACGATGTATCCAGGGTGCCATCGCTGAGAAAGCGTGCCAAATAGTAGTATTCACTTTCTGAAACGTTGCTTATCGCCCACCCAAGGATATAGATTCTACCCTCGGCGTCGACATTGACAGACAGGGCTGCCTCGTCTTCTTCCGGTGAGAAATCGTAAATGACTGAACCGTTGCCGGACCCAAAAGATAAATCCAGTTCCCCCGTCGAAGAGGTCTTCAAGATGAAAGTGTCATCTTTTTCGCCTTGCCTAGATTCTCCCACAATGAGGATGTTCCCGTCTCCAAGCACATGATGCGCTAACGCATCATCGTCGGTGCCGGCCAGGTCAAATACAGCAGTACCATCGTTAGAAAATGTGGTGTCTGGAGTTCCATCTGCGGTCAGCTTAGAAATGGTAATCTTGCCGTTCGTGTTCTGGGGAGCACCATTGAACCAGCCGGTATAACCAGAAACAGTCAGTCCACCATCGGCGTGTTCGTGTATGTCCCAGACCGTGCCACCATAGTCGAATTCGTAAAAGCCCGACCCACCGTTAAACGCAGTATCCGGGGTCCCGTCAGGGTTTAGTTTCCAGACACTGGGACGAACCCAGCCCATAAATTGGTCCTTTCTCCAGCCAGCAACGACCGTGCCGCCGTCTGACAAAGGTGTACCTGTGAAGATGACGCGCTCATCATCCGCGTCAAGTGGGTCGCTCGAGATCAATCTACCGACGATCGAAGTCGGATTTGGGACAGAAAAACCGATAATTGAGACAGTCAGGACTAAAAAGAAAATGATGAACCATCGCATAGTAATCACTCCACAGTTGAATTGATGTTTCCCACTCAGCCTGGGAAAAACGATCTGTTGTCACTGAAGGCTGAGAAATTGACCGGTCTCCGATATTCTTGAGCTTGACTACTCGGTGTACGTTAGTTAACGGCCGTCTTTTGGGTTTCTTTAGCGTTATTTACAGTGATTAATGATTTATTTGTTCAAAATTGCAAAATGTAAGCATTACTAAGCATTTTCCATGCCATTAAAAATTTCGAGGTATTTCAGTGAGTTATGTTTTTTGCTGTCCCTGTGCACGCATTATTTGACGTTTACTGACAGGTTTCCGTCACTCTGGATCGTCTTAGTGGTGCAACGCAGGGAATAGTCCTAAAAGGTCCAGCACACACGGTCTTGCCCTGAAAACTTGAAATCCGCCTGTGGATGAAGCGAGGACCTGTGTCTGGCATCGATAAAAATACTCGCCTTAGGGGGTTCCATTCAACGCCATAGTTCATCGACAGGTCTTCTTGGCTACTGAGCAAAAAACGGGCTAAATTCAACTTCTATTCTTTGATGTTGTTAAGGGCTTTTTCCGCACAGCGATGAACAGCATTACACGATGTATATCAGTTGGCCTCTGTCTTTCCGCCGTAGCCGTTGGGAATGCAACTGGTAGTGATTTTATGGATGAGTATATTCTTGATCATTATCCTTCCAGCAATGTGCGTCAATTGAGAGCCTATAGTTGCGAGGAATTGCACGACATGTGTAACTGGGTGGTATTTAAGGACGCAGTTCTCGATAAAAATTGTGAAGAAATCTACCCGGCGGATACAACCAGACGTGAGGCTTGCCTGGAGGTTGTTGGGGCAGAAGCTATCTTTTTCGAGAGGCTTTCAAATTGCGAAGAAGATCGATTTAGTCCGTCTTGTCTTGAAGACAAGAGGTACAGGCATAGTTGCGATGGTGTCTACAGTAATGAAATAAAACGATCCGTCTGCAAAGACATGATGAACGTATTTTCTTACTGTGAATCGATTGTTCATTACGACTATGAAGAGAATTTTCCCGCCTGTCACAAGGTGATAAGAGACCGTAAAGCTTTCAGCAAGACTGGCTGCAAGGAGCATTACAGCAATGAAGGGCCGCCAATTTACTACGGATGTATAGATCTTTTCGATGACGGCAGAGCTTCGGGGTCACGGACTAAAAAAGGCCTGAATGCTGCCTACAAGGTTCATTGTAAAGATATAACAAGGCGTAAACAGAGAGAGCTGGAGATTTTTTCCAGCGAGTTTGCTTGCAAGATGCAAACTTTTTGGATTAGTGAGGATGCAACGTTATGTGAGGGGACTTACGAAAACGCGTGTTTCTCGAAAGCGGCGAATGTCTGGTGAGTGAGCTTTCCGGCAGTTAGGACAAATAACTACCTTTTCCCTCCTTTACACAAGGCGTCAGATCTCAGTCGATTACCTGTCATTCTCTTGATCTGATCTAAACTTGCCTAACCGCCGAGAAATAGGGCGACTTAGGGCCGACGAGATAACATCGGTGGCAGCCGACATCTCGGATTGAATCAGCTCCAGGGGAATGGGCTATTTGAGATTGGGTGCAACCTGCCTTCTGCAAACCTTGAGAACCTGAAGGGCTCCAGCAATTGAGAGGTCGCGCCGTTCAGTTCCTCAGCAACAAGCTTTCCGATGCCGATCATTTTCCAGCCATGATTTGAATCTGCAATCAGGTAGCAGTTATCCCTGACTCGGTCGAATACCGGGAAGCTGTCTGGTGTAAACGCACCGATCCCGCCTGATGGCTCTTCGTTATAGTAAGGCATGGTGCCTTCAAACCGTTTCTGGCAATGGGCGAGGGCTGACACCCACATATTGCGAAAGTCCTCACCAACAATGAATTCAGGTGAAGCAGGCCCGTAAGGGTCGACCGCAACATCACCGGCAGGTTTATCGACAATAAACGGAGCTGCTCCTCCTTGCACACCATTAAAGTGAAAGTCCGGCTTGTAGTAGATACCCCAGGGATCTTCAGTAATTGTTGCTCCATCCAGGTCGGAGTAAAGTGCTGCATCGGTATCGACGTGAATGACAGGCGGTAGCGCTCCATCATTAGTTACCTGGAGCTTCGGGTCGACGCCGAGAGTGCCTTCCTGCAAAGACCAGTAAATCCACATAGGGATATTGTCGGTGATGGAACCATCGTCTGGGTTTTTCACACTGACGGTATCTGCAAGTCCCAGCATTTCCCAGAATCGGGGGCTCCAGGGGCCCGCAGCGATAACAAACTGGCTCGCAGCAACTGATCCCATGCTGGTTTTCACTGCAGTGACTGTATTCTGGGAATCTGCTAGAAAGCCGATAACTTCCACGCCTGTCACGATTTCAACGCCAAGGGCTTCTGCTTTTGCCTGGAGACCTGCAAGCGCCAGGGTGTTGTTTGAATACCCCCCTTTGCGTTCATGTAGGACTGTCGTGATTCCTTTTGCCTGCCAGTCTGAAAAAAATCCTTTCATGTACGTCGTGCACTGTGATTTTCCTTCGATGAAAACTGACTCGTAACCGATAGCCTGTTGCTCCTGGTGAATCTGAGCGATATCTTCGTGCATCGACTCGCAACTGATCTGCATGTAGCCGACCGGATGATAATGCAGGGCCTTCGGGTCGCTTTCCCAGATGGCGACACTGTGTGCCATCAACTCTCGCATCGCAGGTTGAAAGTAATTGTTTCGAATCACGCCGCAAGCAATCCCGGAGGCACCAGCACCGATACCGTTTTTATCTAGCACAACGATTTTTTTACCGGGTCTAACTTGTGCCAGGTGATACGCGGTGCTCAGACCGTGGATACCTGCACCGATAATGACGGTATCGGCGCGTCCGGGAAGACTACTCATAATAGTGCCTCAAAAGTTAACGTCAGTGTTATCAGCGATAGATTCAAACATGGACTGGCAAATGCTGTCCTCAGTAATGAGCGAAACCGGTTCCTGTCACAGATGAAAATGACATTCTGCGAGGAGATCGTTGCTGGCGCGGCGTAATCTGCTGCAAAGTCGCAGTTCAGAAGGCGCAGAGGCATCAGGCTTCAGTCTCTTTCTGCAGCCAATGTGACATCGCGGAAACAGCTGGAGACTGCCCTCTCTTGTGTTCAAGCAGGTAGAAACGGGATTGTGTTGCAAGCGCGTTGTGAGTCGGTGCTACCAGTAGTCCACTATCAAGATAATCATCAACCAGTGTCTCCCAGGCGAGCGCCACTCCCTGGCCATTAAGCGCAGCCTGGATAACAAGCGGGTAACTGTTCAGAACGATCTTGTGATCACCTGGTTGTTCGATGGCCGCGGAGTCAAACCAGTCATGCCAGTCGATCCAGTCTTCCGCACTGTCCAGAACCAGCCTTGTACTCCTGGCCAATAGTTCGGGATCCTCTATCTCGGGATGTGATGTAAGGTAATTTGGACTACACACAGGAAAAACTCGCTCTTCAAAAAGAGGGGTCGCGCGATAGTGTTCAGGTGATTCCTTGCAGTAGTAAAGTCCAAGGTCAAACTCCATCTGGTCAAGTTGGGCGATCGAGTCAACGGCAATAATATTAACCTCGATCTCCGGGTGGTCAGCCTGGAACCGGCTGTAGCGGGGCAGAAGCCAGAATGCTGCCATCGCGTTGGTAGTGACCAGGGTGATGGAACCCTGACTGTTATCTTTTATGGCTGTCGTTGCATCGGCAATACGCGCAAGCGGCAGGCTGATGGCCTCATAGTAACCCTGCCCGGTTTTTGTCAGGGCGAGTTGTGGTTTGGTGCGTCGGAACAATCGACTGCCGAGTGTTTCCTCTAGAATTTTGATTTGCCTGCTGATGGCTCCCTGTGAAACGCCGAGCTCGTCGGCGGCTTTCGTGAAGCTCAGTCGTCTTGCCGCTGCCTCAAAAGCAACCAGGCTGTTTAGCGGCGGTAAACTGGACTTCAATATTTTACATCCGCGAGTGCCGAGAGGTAACGCTTTGCTACCCAGCGATGAAAATGGTGTGTTGATGTGTCCATGACCGGTGAAAAAGTTCCGCCGTCAAATCCTGAAGATTCGCGACCTTTCTGCATGCCTTCGACAGCATCGATATCTTCAATAAATACCTCGCGCCAAGCCTTGATGATTTTTTCGCGGCAAGGTCTGTAGGTGTCCGAGCTTGCTTCATGGTTCACATACATCAGCTGAAGTCTCTCTTCAGTGCGGTCCGGGGCTTTTGGCATCAGGACAATAGCAAAGGCATGGTCTGCCTGAATGCCCAACAACAGGTTTGGGTAAAAGGAGAAATATTCGGCGTGAGACTGCATGTCCTGCTGCCAGCCAGAAAAAAGAGGAAGTTTAAGTCCGGCGATATCGGTAAGCGTGTACTGATGACTGATCTGTCCAGAGGTTTTTTCGTCAAGAGAGAAACTTTCGTGCGCAGACAGCGGGGAATAGCTGTTCAGGCCCGGGTGTATCCAGGGGAGGTGATAGGCTTCACAGTAATTTTCAATGGGGAGTTTCCAGTTACAGTTGAGTGCCAGATCAATTCTTTGATCTTCTCCGGGTGCAACCAGATGATTCAGGCTCCCCCGGCCAGCATAATCTTCCCACCGACTTTGCAAACTTTCGGTGTGACTATCGAATTCATCCGCTGCGCCGTCAAGGTTGATGAAGATAACGCCCATCCATATCGCTGAACGTATCTCTTTCAGGCCATGCAGTCTTCTGTCAAAGCCTTCTACGTCGTTTGAACCAATTCCGCCAATATGGGGTGTGCTGACGAGATCGCCATCCAGGTCGTAACTCCACGAGTGATAGGGGCATCTAATCACCCGTTTTGCCGGACCGGCCTCTTTCACGAGAGTCATGCCGCGGTGTGAACAGACGTTATGATATACGCGGAATTCTCCTTCGGTCCTCACCAGCAGGACGGGCATACCCATGAAGTCCACAGGGTAAACATATCTCTTCTGTGGGGCGTCGCTGGTAAAAGTAAGCGCCACCCAGGTCCTGGAAAATACTTCATCCCGCTCGAACTCAAACAGCTCCCGGTCACGATAGACAGCATTCGGCAACCCCTTTGCAGAGTGTACAGGGAGTAAAACCTCGTTGAGTTGATCGGCGTCAACTTTGATAAGTATTACTCCTGATTAAAGAGATAATAAAGTTCCATAAAGCCGATTTTACATATGATTTTTTAAGGTAATCAAGAAATACTAATAGTGTAAAAAACTCATGTTATGACTGGCGATGTAGCTATCGAATTAGGTCAGCGACAGACGTACTGGGATACCAGAACACTTCACTGATACTTCCCGCTCTTGCCAAATTGGGTGCTATTTCGGCAACGGAAAGCGTATCGCAAACATCACCATGCTCGCTTGAAGATTGCACTGCACCGATGCAAAAGAGCCAATAAAATTGAATATATGCCCATGTTGACACGTGAAAAATTTCAAACTAATGTGCTCCGCATGCGAATGAACCTAACTCAGAGTCTACCGATACTTGTTCTCAGCCTGTTGCTGAGCTTGCCTGGTTTGGTGTTCGCGGACCACTTGCATGACACCGCCACTGAAGAAGTCAACTGTGAACTTTGTGGCCACATCGGTGCGGCTGCACCGACAGAAAGTATGCATGGCGCAATCGCGCCTGTGCCTCCACAGAGAGTCACCGAGCCGTTACTCTTTGCTTTATCCAAAACACCGCTGTTTCGCAAACAACCTAGAGGCCCGCCACTCACTTGCTAAATTAGAAGCAATTGCGCAATAGTTGATGAAAAATGTTCACCACCGCTCGGACAATCGTTTGAGCGAATTTAAAAGGTAGTCATTACTTCAGCAGTAAATGCGCTTCGCCACTTTTAGCAGGAGAACGCCTTGAGAATTTCATTACCTATACTTTTTACCGTCGCCGTTTTTTACCATGCGACTTCATTTGCCAACAACGACAATCACAGCAGACACGACTATGAAGAAGAAATCGTAGTCAGCGCACCTTTTCAACAGAACGAAGCTAACACAGCCTTGCCAATCAACGTTTTAACCGGAGAAGCCCTCGCCCGCGAAATAGAGGATGCGCTCGGAGCGACATTAAAAAATCAGATAGGCATCCACAACACCAGCTTCGGACCTGGAGTGGGCCAGACAGTCATACGCGGGCAGTCTGGAAACAGAGTACAAGTACTTCAAAACAGCGTCAGCAACGTTGATGTCTCTTCCATCAGTCCGGATCATGTCAACGGCGTTGAGCCTGCTTTGGCCTCGCGCATTGAAGTCATCAGGGGGCCCTCAACACTCCTTTACGGTAACGGCGCAATCGGCGGGATCGTTAACATTATCGATGATCGGATATTGACGTCCTCGTTAGACCAGCCTGAATTCCTTCTTGAACAAAGTCACAATACCGTCAACGAAGGCAACAAAACCGTCGCTAAATTAAATGCGACACTGGGTATCCTCAATTTCCACCTTGATGGCTTCAAGCGGGATAACAACGATGTTGAGATCGACGGCATGGCGATTGACGAAGCTGCTCTCGAACTGCTGGAAGAGGCGCATGGAGAAGAAGAGGGCGAGGAGCATGAAGAAGAAATCGTCAACTCTAGCGGCTACATTGCTAACTCTGACGCAGAATCAGATGGCTATACCTTTGGCACCTCTGTCTCGGGTGAGCAAGGTTTTATAGGCTTCTCTGTATCAGCGCTAAATAACCAATATGGTCTTCCTGGCGGCACTCACGGTCACCATGAAGAAGAGCATGGCGACGAACATCACGAGGAAGAGCACGAAGAAGAAGATGAGGAAGAACATGAAGAAGAGCACGGCGAGGATCATGAGGAAGAAGGCCAGGAGTTTGTTCGAATAGATATGGAGCAGACTCGCTACGATCTCAAAGGCGAGTATAGATTTGAAGACGGTTTCCTGGAGCGTGTGCAAGCCAGTATTAATTACACTGACTACGAGCATTTCGAACTTGAGATTGAACCCGACGGCGTCGCTGCCGTGGGCACAGCTTTCAGCAATGAGGGTTATGAAGCTCGTTTTACGGCCACTCACTCCCCGATCCGCCAGTGGGACGGAGTGTGGGGTATTCAATTTTCCGATACTGAATTCAGCGCCCTGGGAGAAGAAGCTTTCATCCCAAAAACGGACAGCAGCGGGTTTGCTTTGTTCGCGATCGAACGTTTGGAGACTGCGGGTATCAATTGGGAATTTGGTTACCGCTACGAGCGCAATGAAACTGACCCGGGGGGAAACTGTGACAAGCGCGAAAGCACTAACAGTCTTTCGGCTAGCATGCTCTATGACTTGAGTGCCAACAGTAACATGATGATCGCCATCTCTCGTTCAGAGCGAGCCCCCACGCTAGAAGAAAGATATTCTAACGTCGATGCTAGCAGCTGTTCGGCTGCTGTGGATCCTGAGGATTGGGTGAGTCATGCCGCGACGGGCCTTCTCGAAATCGGCAACCCTGAGTTAGGCAAGGAGCAGGCGACAAATATCGAAATAGGCTTTCGAAAGCATAGCGGTAAACTGACTGGAGAGATTAGCGTCTATTACAATCAGATTCAGGATTACATCTACCTGGAAGATAGCGGTGAATTCGAGGAACAAACAGTGGCTCGTTATGTCGCCGAAGACACTGACTTTTTCGGTGCCGAAGGTCGCGTGAACTTTCGCGCTTTACAAAACGAGTACGGTGAGTTGGACCTCTCTTTACAGGGTGATTTTGTGCGCGCCGAGTTCGATAACAGCGGTGATGTGCCAAGAATTCCGCCGGCGCGCTTGGGCGTTAGCTTGGCGTGGCACGCACCAGCCTGGTCTCTTAATATGAGTCTTACTGAGGTATTCGATCAAAAAGAAACGGCTCTCAACGAGTTCAAGACTGACGGCTTTACTCGGCTTGAAATCTATGCCGATTACCATGTTGATCTAAAAAGCGGAGAGTTACTGTTTTTCGCGAAAGGCAATAATTTGCTGGATGAAACGATCAGAGATCACACCTCGTTTTTGAAAAATTATGCACCAGAGCCCGGCAGAGGCGTGCGCTTGGGTGTCCGCTACACCTACTAATTAACCACGCCTATCCCAGCCTGCTGGCATTCAGTGAACTTATGCAGTGAACATCCGCAGTTCACGCCAGCAGGCAACCTCATGAGGCTGCAGACTCCCTAAAGGGGGCCGTCATTTCTCTGCCATTTTCAAGCCTTTTGTCAGCAGCGTGTCGAATGTCGTGTTACGTCAGCCGACGTAAGCCTTTTTAATATCAAAGAGACCTTCATCTTCTTTTTTGTACAGATCTTTTTCAACGCTAATGAAAATATCGGCCAAATTGAAGTAGGCTTCTGTCCACGCTGCCAAAACTTCTGGCGTCGCTGTATCACCCAGAACGTCTTTTATCGCCGCTATTAAGCACTCGCCTATTACGACGTAGTTTTCTGCAACGATGTTGGTTGCCACGTGTGCTTTGGCGATATGTTGCACTGGACCGTCCAATTTACCCAGATTGTCTATGTTGGCGGCGTATAGATAAATAGCGCTCGCTAATCTCTCTGCCTGGCTTTTGGCTGCTTCGGGAGCTGACATCCAAGTATTAACAAAAAAACGCCGGTACTCCGGGCGCTCGCTAAAGGCTATTTCATACATCCGCATGGTGATCTCGAATCCTTTTTCTTTGATCAAGGGCGCGGTGGATTTTATTATTCCTATAGAGCTGGGATTCATTGTGTATCTCTGGTTTGTCGATGGTTGAGCAATATACGGGAGTTCGACCTTTCGACCTTGATTTGAGTCAACTTAGTGCGGGTACCCTTTTGATCGCTAGCTGAGTGTGCCCAGAAGTAGCGCAATCAGATGCGGGATCGGATTGGGTTGTGTTTCCAGGCGCTTATTCAGTGCCCGGGAATATCATCGCGGCTTAGTTGAAATCTAGTTGCAATAGAGTCGATTGAGGTTGGCGTGTTTGCCCGGGTCCAGGTCTTTGTCCTTTAGGGCGGGGTGGCTCTGGGTATAGCGATGAGCTCGAAACACGCCATTAAAGCGCCCACCTAATCTTGGATTGGTAACGAAGAATGGGTTGATGTATTCCCATACGACTTTGTTTTGTGGCGTTACTTCAAGAAATTGCCCTTTAGATGTTTCCGTGATGAGTGTGTTGCCATTAGACAGTCGGTCAACGCAGCCACCCATCACGGTGTACATGGTAAATGGCGGGTTATCTGTGTATTCCCAGATTACTTTTTTTGTCTTCGGGTCTATTTCTATCGCTCTGGAATACTCAACGCCTCTTCGGTGAACACCGTTGTCAAATATAGTCATGGTGCCCGCTGCCGTGAATTTCGCATCATGCTGATGGCTCATTTCTCCGTCATTGAATCTCCACTTGATTTTCCCGGAGCGAGGGTTGACCTGAATGATAGTGCTGGTTCGTCTGAAACTAATTACCCAATCACCCTTGGGTGAAAGTGAAATAGAATTTGCGTGGGTCCATTCCCTGCGATCATCCATAACACAAATCAGATCAATCTTGGGGTCCAGGTGATTCCAGGACTTCCATTTTTGCTTTAGCGAGCCATCAGGTTTAACTTCCAGGACGACATCGCCCAGCATGAGATTGGGATCAACATCTTCAGCAGGGTAGCCGCCCTTTATTCGCTTTGGGAAAGACTTTGGTAGCGGCTCCCACTTGAGGATAAGTGTATTGCCGTTCGGCAGCCGCTGGTAATCGTGATGCATCCATGGGTCTGCATATTCCCATACAACGTTGCCTTCCCAGTCCAGTTCAAACAAGGCGGCCGCCTGTCCATTGAGGCCTTTCTGCCCCTCCGTTTCCGGTGATGGCATTGCCATGGCAATCAGGTTCCCATTCGGTAGTAACTCGGGATTAGTGATGCCACCCTCGTGTTCCCACTGATGAACAAACTGACCTTTCATATCAATAAGGAAAGCCTTGTTGTTCATTGCGTTGAACAATGTGTAGCCGCGATGGCTAAGTTGTGGGTTGTAGTGAATTAGCCCGTTGGGGTGGTGTTCTGTCTTTGCCATGTCAAAGTGTTCCGGTTGGATTCGGGGTTGCCGCATCCAGTTCATCAATTTGGGCGTTGGACGGAAGCCGCATTGCCTGTTCTTTGCGTGCGACGGTTTCCACATCCTGCATGACCCGTAATATATTCCTGCCCGCTATTTTGGCGATATCTGCATCGCTGTAACCCCGTCTCAACAGTTCTTTGAGCAGCGCGGGGTAGGTTGATACGTCTTCGAGGCCAACGGGGCCTGGTGGCATGCCATCATAGTCGCCGCCCAGCCCAATATAGTCGATGCCGATCAGGTTGCGTATATGGTCGATGTGATCGGCCACATCAGCAAGCGTTGGGCGCGGCAGTGTTGCAAACTGTGCCCGATACAATTTTGCCTGTTCCTTCGGATCCTCGGTTTGGGCACTCACTTCTTCTCGCAGGTTGATCCAGGCAAGCCGAACGGTCTCGGAAACGTAACTGGGGTAGAAAGTCACCATCGCGACGCCGTTATTTACCTTTAGACGTAGTAGAACCTCATCAGGAATATTCCGCTCGTGAGCGGTTAACGCGAAAGCGCTGGAGTGCGAAAAAATGACCGGGGCGGATGATACATCCAGTGCGTCATGCATTGTGTTAACAGAGACATGTGACAGGTCTACTAACATACCCAGGCGGTTCATCTCATGAACCACCTCTTTGCCAAACGGGGATAGTCCGCCGACTCGTTCTTCATCGGTTGCCGAATCAGCCCAGCGCAATCCTTTGGAGTGGGTGAGAGTCATGTACCTCGCGCCAGCCTTGTAGAGCATCCTCAGGTTGGATAGTGAATTCTCTATCGCATGACCGCCTTCGATACCCATCATCGAAGCGATTTTCCCCTGTCGATGAGCCTCTAGGACTTCATTGGCGGTCAGGGCCAGCTCAAGCTGATCCGGGTATGTGGTGATCATGCGGTGCACGACATCAATCTGTGTCAGGACTCGGGCGACATCGCCGCTGGCGCCGGGATAAGCGGCGATAGGGATATAGACAGACCAGAACTGGCCGCCCATCATACCTTTGAGCATTCTGGGATGATCTGTTTGAGTTGGTTTCTCGAGCGCGGACAGATCAGAGGTGAATGGCATCTGATCGAGGTTGCCCTTGACCCGCGCCGAATACTGCATCGGCAGGTCGTTGTGACCATCGACCAAAGGCGTTCTCTTAAGGATGCTGGCTACCCGCTTGGTCAGCGCTTCGTCCGAATATCTATCGGCGGCAAAGGTGTTTCCCGCGCTCAGAAGGCTCAGGATTAGAAAAATGCTGCTCCTGTATGGATTGTGGCGTAAAAGTTTTATGGGGTGCACCGAGGTTTCCTTAGGCGAGTCAAAGCATTATGGTAACCGGAAAGGAGGAATCATTTATGTCTGAATATGAATGTATGATGCTGGAGGTTTCAGATCATATTGCCACAGTAACACTGAATCGGCCCGAGATTATGAATGCCATCAATTGGCAGGCGTATGCGGAGCTTGAGGAGATCTTTTTGAACCTTCAAAAAGATCCCGAGGTCAGGTGTATTATTCTCACGGGGGCGGGCAGGGCCTTTTGTTCCGGGGATGATGTCAGAGAAGTTATGGTGCAGGGCGGTGGCAGTAAAAGGCTTAGGGACGTGCGCCCCGGAACGACGCCTGCTGCAAAGGCTATCCTGGATTGTGACAGACCGATCATTGCGGCGGTCAATGGCGCGGCTGTTGGATGGGGTATGGATATGTCCCTAATGGCTGACTTCAGGATCGCATCAGAAAAAGCAAAATTTGGAGAACTGTTCGTCAAACGGGGGCTCGTCGCCGACGTGGGTGGAATGGTTCGACTCCCTAAACTGATTGGTCCACAGCGCGCTGCGGAGTTGTTATTTACCGGTGAAGTCATCAGTGCTGAACGTGCACTTGAACTGGGTATTGTGATGAGTGTTGTGCCCCATGATGATTTATTGGACGAAGCTAAGGTACTGGCGAGCAAGATCGCTGCCAATCCGCCACTTGCGGTTCGTTATCTCAAAGAAGGCCTGCGGCGGTCTTACTATGGTGAATATGAGGACATGGGTAACTGGGTAGCTCAAACGCTCGGTACCCTATTCCAGACTGAGGATCACAAAGAGGGTGTTGCCAGCTTCCTCGAAAAAAGAGAACCGGTGTTCAAAGGAAAATAAGGAGCCGGTTTCTTGTCCGGTTTGTTTTTCTTGGCTAGTCTTATTGGGCGCATTGATATTTAGAGGTGGCGGGGCCGTAATGAACTTGCATTACCAGCCCCAGAGTGATCAGCTTCCCGCCTAGTGAAGATCCCTAACAACATATCGATTCTTGCCATTCTTCCCGTGCTTGTGCTCTGGGGTTGTTCGAAGGAACCCCCAAGGAATACACCGCGTGCAGCATCACATCCCAAGGACTTCCTGCTGCAGGACATCTCCTGGAGCGACCCATACGCCTACATGGTGGACCTTGAACATCCTGATGCCGTGCAATACATAGCGCGCGAGCAGCAATACCTTGCCGAGCAAACTGAGCCCTGGCGTTCGAATCTCAAGGAAATGATGTCGGAGCTGAATGCCCAGTTATCGATAGAAAGAAAAACGACACCGATTGTTACCGGCGATTTTGAATACTATTCGGAGATCAGGAAAGGTCATCAGTATCCTGTTTATTATCGGCGCCCGAAGACGTTGCCGGGCGACCAGCAGGTTGTGATTGATCTGAACGAACTCTCCAATGGTACTGACTTCTACGCGCTGGGTGGCTTCAGTATCAGCCCGGATGAACAGACTGTTGCGTTTACGGAAGACAGGACCGGTGATGGTAACCACACACTAAGGCTTCGGAACCTTGACACGGGTGTTGTGACGACTATTGCCGATCGGTTGGAACCAAAGCTTGCATGGCATGGCGATGCTATTCTCGCTATTGAGAAAGAAACGAATTCGGTGGTTGAACATTTACCGGATGGACAAAAAACCACTCTTTACCGCGAAACCGACCCGGCGTTTTCCCTGAGCGTTAGGACAGCCCGCGATAGAAAAACGGTGATAATCACGTCTGAATCCCATCGCGCGACAGAGATACGGACTCTGTCGCCGGGTGGTGAACTGCAACTGATAGCCCCCAGGCAAGAAGGGCATCGCTATCGACTGATGATCGGTGTCGATCATATGACGGTGCTTAGCAATTACAAGCGACCCGATTACGCGTTAGCATTCCTACAAAAGGGAGAGGTGGACCCGAGTGACTGGCAGTTTTATGAGCTGCGTCTGCCCGGTAGTGTTGTCGACTTTGAACGATATGAAAAGTTTTTACTGGTTCAGGTCAGAAACAGACTCAGGGATCAGCTAGTGCTAATCGACCCCTTGGCGGGATACCAGCGGAGTATCCTTGTCACTGGTGCAGGAGAAAGCTTTCGCTTGATGCAACCTGACGATGGCGCCGAGCCTGGTTTTCAATTCAGAATACGAAGTCTTATCCAGCCTGAACGTCGTTACAAAATAGTTGTTTCCGAACAAGTAGCCCACGAAATTGATTCGGATTCGGCGCCGGGAAACTACCTTCGTGACCAGTACCGGGTTGAAGAACATTGGCTGTCGGCGCGTGATGGTGTCGAAGTGCCGGTCACCCTTATCTACAAGAAAGGCGCGGATCTGGCGTCCCGCCCGCTTTATCTGACCGCGTATGGAGCCTATGGGGTTTCTCTTCCGATCGCTTTTGACCCAACCCGGTTGCCGCTGCTGAATAGGGGCTTTGTACTAGGGATCGTTCACGTTAGGGGTGGTGGTGACCTGGGTGACGCCTGGCATTTTTCGGGTCGCCACTTGAACAAAGAGAATACATTCAACGATTTTGTTGATGTCGCCAACAGGCTTGTCGAGTCGGGGATTGGTCACCCCGGAATGTTAGCCGCGCGGGGCGCTTCTGCGGGCGGGACTGTCATCGGAGTGGTCGCCAATGAAGCGCCTGCACTATTCAAAGTTTTGGTTGCCGATGTGCCATTTGTTGATGTCCTCACGACTTTACTCGATCCAACGTTACCCTTAACTGAGAGCGATATATTGGAGTGGGGAAACCCAGACGTTCCGGCTGA
>JABGVY010000283.1 GCA_018645845.1 Gammaproteobacteria bacterium
CGGACCCGTTCAAGGCCCAGAGATGGAATCTCAAGATTTTGCGTCCACTTATCATTGTACGCCCAAACCATGGTGACGCTGGCACCGGTGTTAAGTTCGGCAAACCTGGGCCTGTCATTCGGATGGACCAGACCAAGATGGGAAACCGTATGTCGCAGATTTTCATACGCCTCGTCGCCATTTTCCCTGGCGTATTCAATCGCATCCAGCGCTTCGCGCACTGCGCGGTCACCCATCGTATGGAAATGGATCAACATGCCCCTGTTGTAGTGGTGCATGACACGCGCATTCAATTGGTCAGGAGTCATGAACTGCGGGCCGGCGTGATCGACGGAATGATAAGGCTCAAGTGTCGCGCCGGTTTCGCCTTCGAACACACCATCAACCATGATTTTGATGCTGTTATAACTGATGTTGTCCGACTCATAGTTGACGCGATCGCGCAGTACTCGTTCAAAATCTTCGCCTGTGTGCTTTTCGAAGACGCCTTCGTCAATGATTCCACCCAATACGCGTAACGAGAGTTCGCCTGCATCATCCAGGGCTTTGTAGACTTGCATTTCATGTTCGCCAATCCAGACATCGTAGGCCGATGTGATGCCGTGTGAATTCATCAACTTGACGGCGCTTTGCATCGCCCAAACACTGGTCGCCTGATCGCGTTTCGGGCGTTGCTTATCGGCAAGGTCTCGTGAAGATTCACGCAATGTGCCATTCGGCTCGCGACTTCCCTCACGACGCTCAATGATCCCATCGTCCGGCGCCAAAGATTCCGCGTTAATGCCAATCAGTTCAAGTACCTTGTCATTGACGAGTGCCGCATGACCGTCCTGAGCATCGACGAAGATGTATTTATCCTCCGCGATGCCATCTAGGATTGACTTATCGGGCCCAATCAGCCCGAAAATACCCAGGTCCAGCCCTACCGCATTGAACCACGCACCTTTCTGAGTTCCCTTGCAGGCCCGCAGCGCATCGACAATCTCGTCAACGCTTTGCAGTTCCCAAAGATTGCAGTACACCTGTTCATAACCACCTTCCAGCGGATGCACGTGCGAATCATGGATGCCCGGCATCGCCATGCGGCCCTCAAGGTCGACAACCTCAGTGTTATCGCCAACATAGGCGCTGATCTCCTCGTTGGTACCTACTGCAACGATGATGCCGTCGTCTATCGCAGCGGCTTGTGCCCAACTGCGCTGACTATCAACGGTATAAATACCACCTTTGAGCATGACGAGGTCTGCGGGATCCTTTGGCGGCTGTTTAGCACAGGCCGCGAGCACCGTTGATGCTATCAGTAGTAGGGAAATGGATAAGCGCATTCGCGTATTGTTGCCCATCATGAGCTCCGAGAAAACAGATGTTTTGCGATTACGGAGTAAGCATCTGCCCAAAGTAAGCAAATAACCACCACCGAAAGACCCACAGCGGCTTCTGCGAACACAATCTGCGGGCTATACGATCATGACCAATAACATTACGATTATCCCGTTCAGTGTTGTCTGAGCGATGTTGTCGACACTAGTGACAGTATTTGCGCCCGGATAACCCTGGCGCCTGGAAGCCTTGTTGCGCTTTGATGAACCAACGGACTAGGTCCCAACAATTGATTCGCCCTTTGGCAGCTAAGACAGAGCCCGAACACTCGTTCAGGTTAGGTCAGCTAGAATCCGGCCTGATCTAAAACAAACTTCCAGCGCCAGCTGTTAAAACTGACCAATTCGTCTATTACAACTGAGACCTTATCTTGGCTCGCGAGATGATCTTTTTCTGATTTCGTAGTAACGTGAAGGCTTCGCTAAGGTTCTGATGCAAAACGTGAAAAGGTGCTAACGTTTTTCAACTTAGATCGCCCACCATCATGGAATCCGCGCAATTCCTTTCCACACTCTTTTATAACCGCCATAAATATCCAGTGAGGACCACCATGCCGAAGCACCTTCAAAGCGCGATGTTCTCTACACTCCTGTTAGTGCTAACTGTGTCAATCCCACAGTTTGTGGCTGCGTCTGGTATAGACGCTAAACCAAATATCGTCCTGGTTCTGATGGACAATTTCGGTTACGGGGAAATTGGCGTGTACGGCGGTGGTGTCACGCGTGGTGCGCCTACACCCCGCATCGACTCTATCGCCGACGAAGGATTTCAACTGACTAATTACAATGTCGAGGCAGAATGCACACCATCTCGTGCTGCCTTGATGACAGGTCGCTATGGGGCTCGCACGCGACTACGCCCGGAGGGCCCACCAAGAAGTTTGTGGTCCGGCATCAGTAAGTGGGAAATTACACTAGCCGAGATGCTTTCGGATTCCGGCTATACGACGGGCATATTCGGGAAGTGGCATTTAGGAGATACCGAGGGCCGTTATCCTACAGATCAGGGATTCGATGAGTGGTATGGAATTCCCAATTCATCAGATCGAGCCTTCTGGCCTGATAGCGACAGCTTCCAGCAGGACGCAGGTGTCGAGTTCACTTACATCACGACATCACGGCGCGGCGAAACGCCCAAAAAACATGAAGTGTATGACCGCGCTAAACGCACTACTATTGATCGGGAAATCACCGATCACGCCATCGAATTCATTAAACGCACGACCAAAAACAAGAAACCTTTTTTCGCCTATCTCCCCTATACACAAACACACGAACCGGTCGATGCCCATCCCGATTTTAAGGGCAAAACTGGAAACGGCAGTTTTGCTGACGTCCTGGCACAAACCGATGTCTATGTGGGCGAGCTCCTGGATACGATTGATGAGTTGGGGATCAAAGACAACACTATTTTCATCTTCACCTCCGATAATGGGCGCGAGGGTATTAGAAGGTCATTTGGATCCACCGGAATCTGGCGAGGAACGATGTTTTCCCCCTACGAAGGATCCTTGCGAGTACCTTTTCTGATCCGCTGGCCCGGGAAAATCCCTAACAGGCAGGTGTCAAACGACATGGTGCACACAATAGATTTGTTTCCCACTCTAGCAAATTTTATTGGCGGTCATATTCCACAAGATCGAACACTAGATGGTGTTGATCAGTCTGAATTCCTAATGGGTAGGACGAAGGAGTCAGCGCGACAGTCAATGGTCATTTACCTCACCAGCGAGCTATTCGGCGCGAAATGGCGCAATTGGAAAATACTTCTCAAAGAACTCGATGACAACTATGCGATCAAGAAAATTGCCTACCCATCGGTCTACAATCTAATCGTAGACCCAAAAGAGGAAGAGCCTGAAAAATTCTATCTTGATGACACCTGGGTAGATGCCCCCCTGTGGAAAGTCATTGAGGATCACCAGGCATCGATGGAAAAAGATCCCGGCGCTCCAGATGCTTAAAGTGTAGTCTGCTGTTGGCCTAATTCGGCGAAATCGATTAAGCGCTCCAGTTTCCAGACACCAGCAGGCTACGAATTCTCGAAGGCTAGAACGATATAACAATGGAAAGCTCACTGCTGAAGCGGGTGTTTTAAAGTCCTCGGACATTGCCAACGAAGCGCCTAAAATTGGCAGGGCGTCATCTTGCACCCTTAACCAGGGTAACCCTCCAGGAAATTTGCCATTTCTGTTTTAGTGGCCTCAAATTCATCCGCGATACGATGGCAATTTTGGCTGATGTAATCTGCATCGCTATCCCGAACCGCAATTTCAAATTCTGTTGCCAACTTATTGAGACCAATGGCCCCAAAAGTCGCAGAACCTCCTTTCACAGAATGGGCATTTTCTTTCAGCTCTTCCATATCTAACGCTGATGCAGCCTGACCCATTGCCGCCACGCGCTCATCCATATTGGAGACAAACTTATTGATTAGCTCCGGCAACAAATCTGGATCCGTGTCTTCACCCAATTGAATTAAAACTTTTTGGTCAATAGCGCTCTGGATAACTTTCTGTTTATCAGGATTCTCAACATTTGCGTTGGTAGTAGCAGTTATTGAGCCGCTATCATCGATATTGAGCCATTTGTGTATCATGCCAAGCATTTCCAGCTTTGAACTCGGTTTGGACAGGTAATCATCCATCCCCTGATCCAGTAGGCTTTCCCGATCACCGCTCATAACATGTGCAGTCATCGCGATTATGGGTACTCTGGCAGATGTAGGATCCAATTGCCTTATTGCCTTAGTTGCTTCAATCCCATCCATTTCAGGCATTCCCACGTCCATCAAAATTAGATCATAGAGACGAAGCTTTACGGCATCCAGCGCTTCCAATCCATTTCCTACCACGTCGACTGTAAGGCCAGCTTTTTCAAGAATTGTTTTTGCAACCATCTGGTTAGCTGGATTGTCCTCAGCCAGTAGGACACTACCGCTGAGATTAGCCAGATCTGGAGTTCGCAATGACTCTGACGCCTTTTCCGCTTTCCTCGCCCCGGCACTGGTTGTTTTTGCGAGCCTTACGATAAACCAGAATGTACTGCCAGCTCCTTCCTTACTCGAAAAATCGATAGTGCCGCTCATCATTTCAATAAGTCGCTTGGAGATCGCTAAACCAAGTCCGGTCCCACCAAATTTTTGTGTGTACGTTGGAGAAAGAGTGGTGAATTCGGCAAATAGTTTCTGGTGATGCTCTTCGCTAATGCCAATTCCGGTATCTATCACTTCGAACCGGAGAGTCGCTGCTTTTTCTGTTTCTTTTTCAGTCGAAATTACAATTCTTACACCACCTGCATCTGTAAACTTGATGGCATTGTTCGCAAGATTTATTAGAATTTGGCGTATGCGTCCTGCATCTCCTTCAAGATAGCGCGGAACCTCATGCGCGATATCCGTTTCGATTGTGATTCCCTTTTCTTCCGCTCGAATGGCCAATACATCTATCACGCTTTCTGCAAGACCCCTCAATTCAAATGGTGCGCTCTCGAAGTTTAATTTACCTTCCTCCATCTTCACAAAATCAAGAATATCGTTGATGACCTCTAAAAGTAGCTCAGCTGATAATCGACCAGACTTCGAATACTTTGTCTGTTCCTCATCAAGCCGTGTTTCACTAAGCAGGCCTAAAAAGCCAAGAACAGCATTGATCGGCGTTCTAATCTCATGGCTCATCATGGCCAGGAACTGGGATTTTGCATGATTGGAAATCTCGGCTTTTTCGACAGCGTCTTGTAACTCTTCATGCATCTGTTTTTGCTCGGAAATGTCCTGCATAGTGCCATGAGACCGGACCATCTCGCCGCCTTCGTCATAATCGGGCGTGCCCGTTTCTCTGACATAACGAACCTTGCCATTTGGTCTAATGATCCTATATTCCAAATCATAGGGGGCTGGGTTTTCTTCCATCGCCCACATCTGTTTTCGGTATTCATCCTGATCATCAGGATGAAGTCGCTCAACATCCTTCTCGCCATTGCGCAAGGTTGCCAACATATCGTCACGCGACATATCGTGAATTCGCGCCATCTCATCGGAACAATAAGTCAGCTCATCTGCTATTTCGTCGTAAATCCAATGGCCTAACTTCGCTGTGCGAGCGGCATCTTTGAAACGCTCCTCACTTTTTAACAATGCTTGTTCACGTTCTCTGTGCTCCGTTACATCCTGCACAGAACCCAGAGTTTGAATGAGCACCCCATCTTCGTTGAATACTGGTTCTCCACGCTCGACGACATAGCGTACCCCACCGTTTTGAAGAATTATTCTATACTCGATCTCATAATCCTTCCCACTATCGCTGGCTGCTCTTAACTCTCGGTCGACACGTTCCCGATCCTCGGAATGAAGCTTTTCCAGGAACTCGCTCCAACTGGGTGGGCTCGACAGATGCAGCGTGTCCGCAATATACAACGACTGCCGCGAAGCAAGCAGTTCTCGGTCCTCTATCTCATCCCAAACCCAGTGACCGACTTTCCCCAACCGTTGAGCCTCGTCCATCCATTTCAAGATCTCCACAAGGGACCAACTGGTATTGCCGAGATTGCTGTGCCTGCCCCCTAATTCTCCTAAAGCCTTACCCATCTCTCCCTCTATTCGGTGAGGGCTCAAACAACGGTCAATAGACAGCAGCAGGTCTTCTTCTGCAATTGGTTGGTGCAAGTAGTCACTGGCACCTTGCCGGAAGGCCTCAACACTGGATTCAAGGTTTGGGCGATCTGTAATTAAGATAGATTTGAGATCGGGATTGAATGTCTTGACCCTACGTATCAGGTCTATCCCACTTCCTTCATCAAGGTTTTCCTCAATGAACACTAACTGGGGATCAAATGCTGCGACCTTATCCATAGCCTCGTTGAAAACTAAGCAGATACTGGCCGTAAAACCTTTCCCTTCAAGAACTTTCTTCAACGATTCGGAATAGTGCTTATTTTTACCTACGATGAGGGCATGCAGGTTTCTTATTCTCTCTTCGGTCGTCGAATCTGATTTCATCTGCCGTTCACTTCTTGGGCTGGGTGTGTCCAATCTTCGAGTAAAAACGAATATCTGGAAATTGGGATTGCTTACTTTTGTCTTGGGGACTCCTGCGACTGATTGAAAGCTCTCAAATCGCCAATTTTCCTGTTCCTCTCGTTAGAACAAACTAAGTGGTCGATTACGTGCCGTTCTGTTTTTCCGTTTGAATGAGACAACGACCTCACTTTAGAGCGAATACAAAGTTTATGGGACAAATGCCCATCCTATATCCAGACTGACCAACTTGCGTCTGCCCGATATACATTTGTAATGTGTCATCTTGCACAAATTACGCTCATCAAACAATTATCGCAATTAATTCGCCTTTCGTTTCCTAATTCTGCTAATAATCTCTGCTTTTTTACGCTTAACGGTAGCTATTTTTGCTAAAACCAACCTTTAGGGCCGGTGTACGTAGAAACATATCCGGTCTTGAGCAGGAATCGGCTGCTTAGATTAGCTCGGTTCCTGCTGGAGCCCGCTTTGTTTTGTTCTCTTGACTCGGAATCTTAGCCTCGGCAGCGTAGGGATGTGATCTTTTCGAGGACAATGGCGATGCAAAAATCAACAAGAGCCCAAACAATCATTTGAAGGTCTGGAACAGAATCAGATGATGGTGGTCGTGACCTGGGCGCCCTGCGAGAAACAACCAGGGAGGTATTCAATGATTTCCAGCAAATGCGGGTGTACGTAAGTTCAGTTCTAGATTGATTGTGCACTGATCGATTTTGTCATTGCTACTGTTTGATCTGCGGGCGGTTGCATGGCGCAGCATTTGCAGTTCGAAGTGGTGTTTTAAGGGATCAGTTTTCTACGGTCTCAGACATAAAGGATGTGAAATCATATATCTCTTCAGCAGGTGGGTTTACACAGGAATCGCTGTTTATGCAGGAAGTGTTAGAATAGACCTAGAATACGGCGGCGGCTGAGTTACCAAATGAAGTTCATTGCTACAGATATTGAAGATTCCCCAAGCCGGCTAGATGCTAATGTTGCGTCACAGAAATCCCGGCCGGGGTTCGCCATCGATAACTACTTCCATCGTTCCCACGTCACCTACGCGAGGGAACTGGATCGTATCTTTTACAAAAGCTGGCTTTATGCGGGCCACGTCAGCCAGATTCCCAACGAAGGTGATTTCTTTCTTTACGAAATAGGTGAAGAGTCGATTATTGTGAGTCGCAGCGTCGGTGGAGCCATCCACGCGTCCATGAATATTTGTCGACATCGGGGTGCCCGAGTTTGCGAAGAGTTAACAGGCAATCGCAAGACTTTTGTCTGTCCATACCACGGCTGGGTTTACGACCTGGATGGGTCATTGCGGGCCGCGAGGCAAATGGAAGCGAAGGCTGACTTCCGCATCGGGGACTACGGGCTAAAATCGGTCAATTTGATCGAGTATCAGGGCCTGCTGTTTATTAATTTTGACCCGGAAGCCCCTGACTTCATCCCAGCACTTGATCGTATCAAAGTCACACTTGAACCCTACGACCTTGCCAACTCAAAAGTAGCGCATAGTCAGGTTTATCGAGTAGATGCCAACTGGAAATTGGTACTGGAAAATTACCTGGAGTGCTATCACTGTGCCACCTCCCATCGCGCATATGCAAAGTTGCACACCTTGCAGGCGATGGATGAGAAAGCCAGTAAAGTGAACCAGGCCATGATGGACAGGTCTGAAGCGCAAACGGGTATCAAGAATATCTCGTTTGAACTGTACGAAGCCTATGCCTCCGAGAGAGCTTTTGGAACCAGTTGTACGACGACTCGATATGCGTTGTACGATGGATTCCTCTCCGGCAGTGAAGGCGGCCAACCTGTCGCACCGCTGATGGGGAAATTCAACGACTACGATGGTGGCTGCGGCGATTTTCAGTTCGGCATTATGACTTTCATGCTCAACTACCCAGATCACTGTGTTCTGTATCGATTCACACCCCGCGGCTTAACCGCCACCGATATGGAGATCGTCTGGTTCGTTCGCGGTGATGCCAAAGAAGGTGTCGATTACGACAAGGACAAGCTGACCTGGTTATGGCACCACACCACACTGGAAGATGAATACATCATCAGGCGGAACAGTGAGGGTGTGAACTCACGCTTCTTTGAGCCCGGTCCCTACCATCCGGATTTCGAGTTTTTATGCATTGAATTCGTGGAATGGTATCTGGACACAATGGGTGACTGATCGGCAGCTGCCTGCCTAGCCTGCCTCAGCCAGCCTCAGCCAGCCCCTCATCCGGCTCGCGCCGCTTCATGTACAACGACACCCCGAAATAGATGACCAGTGCAACAAGCGACATACTACCGCTTACAACAAACATAATCGGATAACCCAGCCCGGCACCGACAATCGATGCGGCGATATTGGGCCCGACGAATTGTCCGAACCCCTGGACGCTGGGCAGCAATGCTACCAGCGTTCCACTTCGGTCCATATGCGCAACCATCGCTGATTGGTAGACATCTACGAAGGTCCATAGCGTCATAAACCCAAACAGGCTCACTGCAAGATTTATATCGTTTATCCCCAGAGCAAGCATGGCAACAATGACTGCCATGGTGATCAATGACCAGAATAATGGTTTAAAGAGCCCAAAGCGTGTACAAACGTAAGCGATCGCACAACCCGCTATCCCCAGGAACGAGGACCAGGTCAGAACGGATCCCGACCATTCCTGAGACACGCCATCAGCAAGGGCGGCCAGTTCAATATAGGTAAAATACCCACCGATATTGATATAGGTAAAACAGACGGCGATCAGGCAAAGCAAGGGCATAACTTTCGGTACACGCCAGTTCCCTTGAATTGTCTGATGTTTGGCCTGCTCAGCCAGTTGTTCCTTATTCAGCGGCCTTGCTGGAATCCAAAAAACCAGCACGGCACAAAGACAGCTTAGGAGCATAAAAAACAGATAAATCTCGTTCATGGTTAGCTGCGGCAAGTAATTCATCTCCAATGCCGTAGAGAAAGCGAACCCTATAAGCTCCAGGTTATAGGCAGTCGTTGGATTCGTCGTGCCGCCCAATGTCACCACCGCAACCGCAGTGAAAATACCACTGCCTGTTCCCGCCAGGACACGCAGAGCCAGCACCACGTCATAATCGGTAAAGAACAGACACAACGCGTTGCCAACGAGAGACAACCCCACACCAATAAAGACCAGGTATCGACGATTCATTCGAGCAACCAACATCGCAGTAATAACAGCGCCAAGCGACAAGCCACCCAGATCAGCACCCCATATGCGCCCGACCTGCTCCTCGGTGAATCCTACTTTTTGCACCAGCGCAGTACTGAGTACCGGCACACTAACCATCACGGTATATCCAACCAGTGCCACAAATATAGCGACACTGATTGATCGCCAGTCATCGAACGGATTGACAAAGTCCTTGATTACAGCTGCGTTGGTCATGTTGGATCCTCTTCAGAGTATTCTTATTATGTTGTGCTGATCATGGACCGGGAACGTTTTCTTTAGCTAATCACTATATCGGCTGAGTCTGTGGCACCGGCGTATTCCGTTGGGTATGCATAAGCATTTAAACCGCATTTTTCCCAGATTGCCAAAGTATCTTGATTAGTTTGCTACATCAGAAAGTCAGATGGAGGATTTTAGAAAGCGACCAGTCAAGGGCTGACTGGCCAATGTTCGCGCTCGGATCTCTTTACCGGGATCAGCTGGTAAGACGTTTTTAAACTCTGACTAACTCGATGTGGATCTCATTGCTAAGGTGACGCAAGGCACTGCTCTAGTTGTAGACCTGCCGAGCCAATATGGACCGTCCCCGCTACTACTTGCGCCCATATTCCATGTGACAGCGCTTTCAATCCTGTCTTTCACAATCGTCATGAGCCTGTTGAGTTCCTTCAGCCTGATGCTGATCTATATTACGATGCAGCGCCTGGTCACTAACCCCGTTGTGTTGTTACTTGGATTTTCAGCATTTAACAATGACCATCTTGCAACCATGTTCTAACAGACAGATGTAGACGACCTGGCGGTGGCTTTGACCAACCGCTGGCTGTCACCAAAGACGGAACGTTTTCTTACTGGTCGGTTCCACATTGAAGTTCAACCGCCCGTTCGCCGGCGCTACTGAAAACACTATTTGAAACGTCTATTCACCTCTGGACCCAAAATTGGTGAGGTGCCGGAATTCGATTAAGACTGCTTGTTTTCTTGCCTAAAACACGCAGGCGTCTTTCCACAGGACCGCTTGAAAGCGGAGTAAAATGCGGAATTTGAATTAAACCCCACCTCGAAAGCGACCGTTAAAATAGCCGGTTGCGGATCGGTATTGTCGGTAAGCAAGCGTTTGGCTTCGTCAATGCGATAACGATTCAAATAATCGAAGAAGCTCATGCCAAACCCTGCGTTAATGACCTGTGAAAGATGGTTGATCGGACACCTTACCATCGATGATAATTTTGGCAGGGTCAGGCTGGGATTCAGATAGGCTCGTTCATTCTCCATCAACTCTGTCAGTTCTACCTTATAGCTTTCAAGTAGTTCCTCATTCAGGCCGGACTTCGCATATTTGTCAGCCTCTGATCTGCTCTTCAGTTCAATTGACTGCTTGTAATAATCCGCAATCCGAACCGCGTGATCACCTTCAAGTGTCACGAATTCAGCACCGAGCGAGGGGGGCTCACTCAACTCTTCAACTTCAGCATCTACCCTGTATTGAAACGCAATTGTGTTTTCACCACTTACCACTTCACCCACCAGCGAGTACTGATGCTGGTCACGGCTGAAAAAATCAGAAAGGTACTTTACCAGTTCAGGTTTGGGATGAAGCTGATCACCGGGTACATCGTAGTAGGTACCATCCTTGGTCAGGTGGTCTGCGATACATTGCGCATCATGATGATTCCATGCCTCTATGTAGCTTGCTACAAAATCGCTGGCTCTCACTCCGTATCCCCCGGCTCGTCCTTGGGGAAATACTAACCCAGATTGATATCTGCTGCTACGGAGGCTCAGTAATCCCGCGGAGGCGTTACTTTGGCGTAGTCTGGCGCCCAGAATGGCTCTTCCTTGACGCTGCATCTGGCTATTTTACTGTAGTGCCTCAACTCTTTCTCATAGTTGATCTCCGCCCAGAGCTCGCCTTTGAGGTACGGTGTCTCAATCATGGCCAGCGCAATATTTGCTTTCACCACCGGAGACCACATACCTGAGGTCACATAGCCAATATGCCGCGAGCAATCCTGACTATCGTAAATGAAGGCACCTTCCGCCGGTTTGTTGCCTTCGATATCCAATTTCGTCAGTGTATATCGTGGGCCCCGACGTGACTCCTCCAGTAACGCTGCGCGGCCGTTGAAATGCGGTTTCTTGAAATCCACCATCCAGTCAAGATTCAACTCAAAGGGCGTCTGGTCATGTTCAAAATGAACGGTCTTAAGCGCTTCGTTGAATTCATATCCGGGCATGATAAACCCTGCTTCGAGGCGAGCCATGTTTGTCGCCTGCTCACCGAACGGGTGAATACCGTAATCTGCACCCGCTTCATAGACCGCATCCCATAGTTCGAGCGCCAGCTCCGCCTTTATCCACAGCTCATAACCGAGGCCTCCAGTAAACCCTGTTCGCGAAACCATCAATGAGTCACCGAAAAAATCAAAGTGGTGAATGGTGAATGGTTTCGCCTGCTCAATACCTTTTAAACCCATGCGCTTTAACACGGCGCAGGAGGTCGGTCCCTGAAGAGAAAGCGCCGCCAGCTCATCGCTACGATCATTAATCGTTACGTTGTCGAATCCGAGGCTACTTTTTTTCAGCCAGGCCGTAGAAGGGCTGCCGCAGGTCAACAAGAACGAATCATCAGCGAGCCTGAAAATTGTACCGTCATCAATCAAACGGCCTTCATCGGTGCACCACAATACATAGCTGACTCGATTGTTACGCATCTTTGTCACATCACGAGTGACCATGCGATTAAGCATTTTTTCTGCATCCGGTCCGGAAATAAGATACTTCTGCATTGGACAGATATCATAGGTACCACAGGTATTGCGTATGCAAAAGTACTCATACTCGGCTTCGAAGTAATACTCTGCCAGCTTGTATCCATTCCAGGATGACCAGGCATCATGAATGTTTCTTTCATCCAGCCGAGGTTGAAAGTGGCTGGGTCGCGGTTTTTCAGTTGAGAAGTCGGCGTTAGTCATCGTAACAATCATCTTCCGGTACTGTGTTGGGACGACGCAGGTCCATCAGGATCTCCCTTGCGGCATTAGCACCACATGCGGACGAGACCCCGCCACCTGGGTGTGTTGAAGAACCGCACATATACATGTTCTTTACGGGCATTCGGTACTGGGCATAACCAGGAAACGGCCTGTTGAAAAGCAACTGATCAATCGTAAGCTCACCCTGGAAAATATTACCTTCGGTGAGCCCTACTTCCTGTTCAATTTCGAAGGGCGTTCTGACTTCCATGTGGACGATGAGATCCTTAAAGCCAGGGCTATATCGCTCGATCTTGTTAACCACGGTCTGTCCAAACTGGTCACGTTTTTCGGGAGTCCATGGACCATCTGCCAACTCTGCCGGGCAATACTGGATAAAATTAGACATCCAGTGTTGTCCAGGCGGCGCGACGGTTGGGTCCCATGCAGAAGGAATGACGGATTCAATAAAGGGATCATCCGACCAGGTTCCCCTTTTCCAGCAATCGTAAGCTCGCTCCATGGTTTCCATGCTGCCTGTAAATGCCTGACCACCTCGATTGGCGTAGGGGTTGTCAGGCACATTAGTAAATTTCGGCAGTCCGGAAAGAGCGATATTGACCTTGCCTGAAGAACCACGAATCTTGAAGTTCTCGGCCTTCTCGAAGATGCCCGGTGGCAGGTCATCCCTGTCCATGATTTTCGTAAAAGTACGCCGGGCATCGAGATTGGATACCACAATATTGGCGCTGATTTCTTCTCCTGAAGACAAGGCAACTCCAACCGCTCGACCACCTTTCACAATAATCTGATCGACACCCGCGTTGGTCCTGATCTCGCCACCATAGGACTTGCAGGCAGAGGCGAGTGCATTGGATATTGCTCCCATGCCACCTCGCGCGAGCCCCCAGGCACCAATACTGCCATCTATATCGCCCATTACGTGGTGCAGCAGTATGTAAGACGACCCAGGCGAATAAACACCGAGAGCGGTGCCAATAATACCGGCCGAGGCCATTGTGGCCTTGACAATATCAGTCTCAAAGTAATCATCCAGAAAATCTGCAGCACTCAGTGTGAAGAAGCGGATGTACTCGTAGAGTTCCTTTTGACCCAGCGCCCCAAACTGTTTAGCCAGGAACAATAGCTCCTGAATGTCGCGGATGCGAAAACTGGTCGGGTCGGGTGGCGTCCGCAATAGCGTTTTGCGAATGACCTGGGCATACCGGCCAAGATCCGCCTGAAGACGGAACATAGCATCTGCATCATGCCGCGAATGGCGTTTAAGTTCGTTATAGGCGGCGGCTTCGCCGTGATATGACACCAGCGTATTACCGTGGTCGTCGAAATTTACCGTTCCAAGATAAGGCACCAGCATCAGGCCATGGCGACTCAAATCAAGATCACGATGCAACGACTGCCGCATCATGCTGCAAACATAGGAACAGCTTGAGTACACCCAGCCTTCATGCAATTCACGGGAAACCGCTGCGCCACCAATGTAGTCATTCTTCTCAACGACCAGCACATCAAGTCCAGCCTTGGCGAGGTAAGCCGCGTTAGTCAGACCGTTGTGACCGGCACCGATAACAATCGCATCGTAGCGCTTCACGACAATATCTCCCGCGCGGCATTGTGACCAGGCATCCCCGTAATATCACCAGCGGGATGAGTACCAGCACCACAAAGATACAGTCCGGATATTGGCGTACTGTACTGGGCAGCACCATGGGTTGGGCGCATCATAAGCAGTTGATCCAGGGCAAAATCGCCGTGGTGCCAATGGCCCCCTGACGTATTGAATCTCGATTCCAGGTCGACAGGCGTCAGCAACTCTTGCCCGACAATCAAGGAACGGATACCCGGGGCATAGACTTCGATCGCATCGATAATCTTCGTAGTCAGTTCAGCGCGGGCCGACTCGTCCCACTCCGACTTGTGCTTACGGGGCGTGTACATCACATGGGCAGACAAAACGTGCTGCCCTTCGGGCGCCAACCCGGGATTTTCGAGTGTAGGGATTGTGATTTCCATCACTGGATCAACAGGGCTCTCACCATACTTCGCATGGTCAAAGGCGCACTCAATCATTTCGAGATTGGGCGCAATAAAGAGTCGCCCCGCCGGTGATGACAAGCCCGAGAAGGATGGCTGGTCGTTCAACGCAAGGTGCAGTTTTGACACCAGACCATCATCACGGATCCTGGTAATTCTGTTGGTGAATTCGATTTCGAGATGTTCAGCACCCAGTAACTTGAGGAAAGTCATCTTCGGATCAGCTGACGACACGACCTGCTCCGCCGTGACGACTTCACCACTTTCAAGTCTGACACCAGTGGCCTTGACTGTCTCACTGTTCTGCTCGACCACTATGTCACAAACCCGGGAATTGGTACGGATATCGACACCACGAGAAACCGCAGCACGCTGCAATGCGTCTATCAATGTCGGCACATCGAGCGTAACGTGGCTGTCGCCGGCCATCCGATAAAGCAGCTGCAATACGGAATTGTTCGGTGACCTCGGCGCCTGTTTTGTTCCAATCAGCGCATCCCAACCCAGCAGTGACTTCAGTAAAGGGTGACTGAAATATTCATCCATAAGGTCATAGACAGGCAACGTAATCATCCTGAAGAATTCTCGCATGTCCTCTTTGCCTAGTAACCTGATCCTGAGCCCAAGCTCCGCGAAAGCCATCATCTCAGGTAACGAATTGTTACCGATTGGCGGAACGGTCTTGAGCCAGAATGGCGCCAGCATATCCGCGTAGCGTTTCATCAGACGGTGGTAACGCTTGTAGGCATCCACTTCATTGTCAGGAACACCACTAACCTTGTTACCCTGCAATATCACATGATCGCCATCTCTATTAAGCCCGATACAGGCCTTGTGATCGCCGGATAACGACAACCCATGCTCTGCCAAACGGAGGTCTCGAATAATTTTTTGCGGAAAATGGCTTGCCTGGTGTGCCACAGAAGCGTGAAAGCCGTCGTGAAATTCATGCCGCGCCCCCAGACCCCCACAAACTTCTGCCGCCTCAACAACAAGGACATTTTTCTTTTTTAAAGCAAGGTAATTTGCACAGACCAGACTGTTGTGGCCAGCGCCAATGATAATCGTATCGTAGTGAGCCACGCTAACGCTGCAGGGACATTATTTGGTTTGAGCCTATTGCGGCCACCAGCAAAGGGCTTCTCAGCCTATACGCAACAAACCTCAGCAGAACAAATGGAGCATATCCATTCGTCCTGATTACAAGAAAAGGTATTAGAAAAGATGTCATAAAAGGCTTAGGCTGTCCTCATACCGTCAGCAAAAGGTGCTCTCGCTCCCAGGCAGTAACAACTTCTGAAAATGCATCCATTTCCCGCCGTTTCATATCGACATAAAGTTTGACAAAACGCTCTCCGAAAAGATCGACCAGGGGCTCACAGGACGACAGCATCTCAAGCGACTCCCGGAGCGTTCGAGGAATCGTATGGTCCAGATCCCACGCGCTCTCAGTGACAGGTTGGCCTGGTTTCAGTTCCTCCATCAGCCCAAGGTATCCGCAGGCCAGGCTTGCAGCAATGGCCATATATGAGTTGTTGTCTGACCCCGGAATTCTGTTTTCAATTCGGGTCGCCGGCACATCACTACGCGGAACCCGAAAACCTGTTGTTCTATTGTCTATACCCCACTCCACGTTTGTAGGACAGGATTCAGCGCTTTCGAATCGACGATACGAATTCACGTGCGGCGCAAGTAGCGCCATAATATGCGGGGTGTATTTTTGCAACCCGCCAAGATACGCATTAAAGCAGTCGCTAAACCCACCATCGCTATCCGCAAAAACATTCGTTCCCGTCTCTACATCAACCAGGCTCTGGTGAAGATGCATAGCACTACCGGGGGAACTGGTCATTGGTTTAGCCATGAAGGTCGCATGAAACCCACTATCCTGCGCAGCCTGTCGAGTCAGCCGTTTGAAATAGAACATCTCATCCGCTTTCCTCAGGGCATCGGCGTGCATAAAGTTGACTTCAATCTGGCCTTCTCCCATCTCCTGGATGGTGCCGGTCAGTTCAATTCCCTGCGCTGAAGCGTAATGATGCATGGTTTCAATGAACGGCGCATACTCGGCCATCGCTTCCATCTGAAAGGACCGGGGACTCTTGGGTATTCGACCAGAAACACCAGGCGCGACCCGGAGCGGGTAGACGGGATCAGGATTGTTTTGCACCAGGTAGAATTCGGCTTCCTGGGCGACGACAGGCCGCAGCCCAAGATCCTCGAATCTGCCGATGATCTGTTTAAGGATTGACCTGGGCGCCAGATCGAGAGTTTCGCCGTTTAGCAACTGGCAGTCGCAGATACATTGAGCCGTGCCGTCTGCCCATGGTTGAGTCACCAGGGTTGTCATATCTGGTACCAGGACCATATCGACATCAGCAATATCAATAAGATCATGGTCATCGCACCAATTTCCCAGTACATCCTGGCCGAAAATGGCCTCAGCTATCCGTATTTCACTTTGCTCGAATTCCTTACGGGAAACAGATTTTCCTTTAGCAGTACCATTAACATCAGGAACTATGCACTCGATAAACTTGTGATCGCCAATTTCTAACGATTCTTTAGTGCCTGACATGTTATTAGCCAATTAGTAATCCGTAACATCGACTCTGCCAGCAACGCATGTGGGTTGCAAATACTTGTTGCTGTTTTATTGAACGGAACTAATAATCTGGCTATTGTAACCGCCCCATTGCAGCAAGAGCATGTTGATGTGTACAACTACAACACTGACCAACTCCAAGAACTCGATTTAAAACACTACCTGCACCCGTTTACGGATTATAAAAAACTGGCTGACGAGGGTAGCCGGATCATCACTCGGGCAGAAGGCATCTACCTCTGGGACAGCGATGGCAATAGATACCTTGATGCGATGGCCGGCCTCTGGTGCGTTAATGTCGGCTATGGCAGACCCGAAATTGCCAATGCGGTCAGTGAGCAAATCCGCGAACTTCCGTTTTACAACAGCTTCTTCAAGACCGCTAACCCACCTGCGGTAGAGCTCTCAAGATTGGTCTGCTCGCTTGCGCCAGCACATATGAACCATGTGTTTTTCACCGGCTCTGGTTCTGAAGCAAATGATACTGTCGTTCGTATGGTTCGGCATTACTGGGCCAGCGAGGGACAACCGAACCGGAAAGTGATCATTTCTCGCGAAAACGCCTATCACGGTAGCACTGTCGCCGCGGCCAGTCTGGGCGGCATGAAGCCCATGCATGCTCAGGGCGGCCTACCCATTCCTGATATCGAGCATATCGGCCAACCCTACTGGTACCAGGAAGGTGGCGACCTGACGCTGGAGGCTTTTGGAGAAAAGATTGCCGATGAACTTGAAGCAAAAATACTCGCTCTGGGCGCGGATAAAGTGGCTGCATTCATCGGCGAACCCATCCAGGGTGCCGGTGGTGTCATCATCCCACCTTCAACTTACTGGCCCCGCATTCAGGAAATTTGCTCCAGGTATGACGTACTCATTGTCGCCGATGAAGTGATTTGTGGGTTTGGCAGAACCGGTAAATGGTTCGGCTGCGACTATTTTGATATCAAGGCTGACCTCATGCCGATTGCCAAAGGGCTCTCTTCGGGATACTTGCCCATAGGCGGAGTACTGGTAAGCGACAGAGTAGCTGAGGGCCTTATCGACAAGGGTGGTGAATTCAATCATGGGTTCACTTATTCAGGTCACCCTGTGGCTGCTGCAGCGGCAATAGCGAATCTCAATATTCTTCTGGACGAAGGCATTGTCGAGCGGGTTGAGAAGGATATCGGTCCTTATGCTGCGCAAAAATGGCGATCCCTGAGCGAACACCCCCTGGTTGGAGAGGCCAGAATTATCGGCCTGATCGGCGCGATAGAATTGGTCAAGGACAAAGACACTCGTGAATTCTTCGCTGATCGCGGCGACGTGGGAACAATCTGTCGTGATATCTGTATTGAAAACGGACTTGTCGTGCGCGCTGTCGCAGACACGATGATCATGTCGCCGCCGCTTTGTATTTCAGAAGGTGAAATCGATGAGCTAGTAGAACTACTGACTCGTTGTTTGGATTTAACAGCGGAAAGGGTGCTCTAAAAGAGACACGCCTTTCAGTTAGGAAGATAAAAACATGACGTCACGAGATGAATTACTGAAGCACCGCGAGAGTTCTATGACTTTCGCAGGAGAACTCAGTTTTCTGAGACGCAAGGTCACCCAGGATATCTCTAACGCCGATATCGTTGTCTCTGGGATACCCTTTGACAGCGCCACAACATTCAGGCCAGGCGCGCGACTGGGTCCACAGGCCATCCGCGCGGCATCTGTACAGTTGGCTGAACTGGCCGAACATGCCTTTCCTTCTGATGTTAACCTTTTGACAGACCTCGCAATTGCCGACTATGGCGACTGCGAACTGCCTTCCGCTTATCCAGCCCAGGTCGTCGAACGCATTTTCAACCACGCACAGAAGCTATTACTGCACGACGTGATGATGATTTCCCTGGGAGGGGATCACTTCGTCACCTACCCACTGCTACAGGCACACGCAGAAAAATATGGTCCGCTTTCCCTACTCCACTTCGATGCCCACGTTGATACCTGGGACGATGATGGCGAACGACTGGACCACGGATCCATGTTTTTACGCGCCTTGAGAGAAGGCATCATCGTGCCTGAAAAGTCTGTGCAGGTCGGCATTCGTTCGCGCAGTGATGACGACTACGGCTTTACCGTACTTGATTCCCCATGGGTTCATGAACATGGCACAAACAATACCATCGCCCGTATCAAAGAAGTCATTGGTGATTCACCGACCTACCTGACCTTTGATATCGACTGCCTGGATCCCGCCTTTGCGCCCGGCACCGGGACACCGGTCGCTGGAGGCCTGACCAGCATGCAGGCGCTGACTATTATTCGGCAACTGGGTGGTTTGAATTTTATCGGCATGGACATGGTTGAAGTTGCACCGGCTTACGATCACGCCGAGATCACCGCCATCGCCGCCGCTACCATTGTGCATGACTTTATCGCCCTGCAGGCGAAGAAACCTTAAAAGGTCTAACGAGTCAGGCCTCATTTGTCTGAACTTCAAGAATTCTACGCTGTTCCTGGCGATCAGGAATGACACCGGCGACGACCAATTCCGATCCGAGAATAGTGATAACGATGGTCACCTATACTTCAATATCCAGCACAACACCCAGTCGGTGGGAAAGATAACCATTGGCAGCGTGCTGGCATCAGGGCCGAAAATTAACAAGATCGTGCAGCGAGAACTCAAAAAAGGGCCGACCTGATCGACCCCGGCATAACCGGCGAGATAACATAGACCAGAAAAACCGGGAAGCAGAATTGGATAGCTCACACGCCTATACGACAGGAATGTGCAGAAACCGCGCAAGGTGTACTCTTGCATTCCAGAGCGGGCTGAACAAAAAATAGAGAACAGGAATGAAACATGAATGGTGAAGAACACACGGCATCCTACTATGCCGCGACAAAGAACAACCAGACGACCTACCCTCAACTTGAGGGTGAACATGAGACCGACATTTGTATCATCGGCGGCGGATTCACCGGCGTTGCCTGTGCACTCACTCTGGTTGAACGAGGTCATAGTGTGACTGTTGTCGAACAAAAC
>JABGVY010000310.1 GCA_018645845.1 Gammaproteobacteria bacterium
AATAGCCTGTACTAGTCTTCTGCTTTTACTTTATCACTCTGAGAACAGGCCCCGGCCAGATACCACTTTTGTTGGCAATTGTATGTCAGCCGCCCCCGTTCACCATGCTGAAAATCAAGAATTTTCTCGATCATATCGGTCGGCGCCATGCTTCCGGCTGGCGCAGCCTGAAGCTTGTCCAGCGGCACAGGATAGGTCGACCAGTCGAGTGGTGCACGCCAGCCCGGTGGCCCGGCAAGATAGGAGCGGGTGCCGTGTATCGGGTACATCGAGCGCCACTCATTGATTTTTTCAGCCAGTTCTTCAACCACATCCGGATGCAGCGCCGCGAGGTTAATGTATTCGTTAGGGTCCTCATTAATATTAAACAGGTGCGAAGTGACCGTGGTGGTCAATTGTTCCTGATCCACTTCCTGCACCAGCTTCCATTGATCATTGAACACGGTGAGATTGAAGTGCCCATAGATCGGTGTTTCCGAGGCGAAGAAAACATAATCATCCCGTGGGGCGATAGCACCGGATTTGATGCTGGGCCATAAACTCTGACCGTCAAACGGGAAATGCGCACCGGCTGAAATACCTGCGGCTTCCATCACCGTGGGGAAGACATCCATCACTGTCATGATCGAATCCAGTTTGTCACCCGCTTCGATCTGTTCGGGCCAGCGCATGGCTGAGACCACTCTGATACCCCCCTCAAACACTTCGCCCTTGCCGCCTCGCAGCGGCGCATTGTCAGCGCCGCCCACTGAATAGGCAGCACCGCCATTGTCACTCATGAACAGTACAATCGTATTGTCTGTAATCTTTTCATCATCAAGGGTGTCGAGCACTTTGCCAATAGACTGATCCATAGCATCAACGACAGCAGCGTACATGGGCCGGGCACTCTCCCTTAGCATCAGCTTTGCGATGCGCCGCGTGGCATCGGTCTGCTGACTTCGAGCAGGTGCGAGGTCTGTATTGATGTCTTTGTACTTATCCTGCAGCTCCTTCGGTGCGTCCAGTGGCGTATGCGGTGCCAGAAAAGGCAGATAAAGGAAGAAGGGCTTCTCAGGGTCACGCTCACGAATGTAGCGGCTGGCTTCATCCGCTAAAAGGAAAGTTTCATAGCCATCATCGTTTATCGTCACGCCATTTTGCTGGAAGTCCCTGCCGCCCTTATTAGCAAATGGCGGGTAGTAACCCACCTCGGTATGCAGGTGCCCATAGAAATGTTCGAAGCCGCGCTCATTTGGATGATAGCTCTGCTGCGCATGGCCAAGGTGCCATTTGCCGACCATCGCTGTCTGGTAGCCTGCATCCAGAAAAGATTCGGGCAGAAAACGCTCATCCGGATGCACACCGATATTGTCCCAGGGAAGGATCACGCCGTAGGCGATACCAAGGCGCATGGGGTTGCGTCCCGTCATCAGGGCGGCACGGGTCGGTGAGCAAATAGGGGTGGTATAAAACCGGTCCAGCTGGATGCCCTCGGCTGCAAGTCGGTCAAGCGATGGGGTTTCAATATCGCCGCCATGATAACCGACATCATTCCAACCAAGATCATCGGCAACCATGATGATCATGTTGGGCCGATCCTGCCCGTGGGCGGCGCCGAGTGATAACGCACTCAGCAGGGTAATTCTGAGTAATAACTGAATCATGAGAGCGTACCGTTTTCAGCCATCCAATCGACCAAAGGTTGCAGATAGGCGGACAATTCCTCTTCAGCGCTATTCGCCGAGTAGTCGCCATGTACTATCCGGTGCTTTATCTTCCACTGGCCGGAAGCCTTCTCGAGGTTGCTTTCGTACCAGCCAGATATGAAGGTATAAACCTTTTCGGGTCGGCTTAACATACCAGTCAAGGTGCAACGATGTTGCGCACGATTCCCATCAATATCAACAAGATGATTGGTCATCACATGCCGCGTCCCGGGCAGCAAATGGATGTGTGCGTAAATAAATTCTTTTAAATTTTCTCGTCCGACAAACTTAATTCCGCCGTCGTTAGCTGCAACCTCAAAGATACCGTCTGCTGAGAAACAGTCGATCCATCCATCAGCATCGTAAGTATCAGCGGTGTGGGCGTAACGTGCAAAAAGGTCCTCTATTGAAAGTCGATTAGCCAGTAGGTCTAGTTCGCTCAAAATATCTCTCCTGATAATTCACGCACGTGATGATTTTTAATCTTTCACCGCTCGATTAAGTTAAGCAAAGTCGATAGATATCCGAGCACTGCGGGGCGAAGAGAAAGCCTTGGACCCCGATATCGCCAGGGCGGCTTGAAACTATACTCGGCTTTCATCACTCGTTAAATATGTGCCTGAACATCCCTGCGTATAAGCTAGCTTGAAGGCACCCAAACAGCGTCAGGAAGCCCTTCATCCATTCTACGGCCTGGTTCACATTCCGCGGAATAGTATGGATGGCGTGAACTGCGAAATCGATGTAAATCTCGGCTGTTAATTGCTGCAGTTAGCGACGGCACACCTAGTTGCTCAGCCATCTTATGGTTCCGTTGGAATGCCTTACAGTCAGCGAGTGACTCATTAAACTCGCCAGCCACATGCATTGCCTCGTGGGTAAGTACATGCAGGCTGTATAGCGTGTAATTATCGACCAAAGCAGGACTGTCTAAATACGCTTGTAATTGTTCACAAGTACTCGACTTCAAGTTGATGATATCGGACCCCCTATAGACAAAACCGGCAACTCTTAGATAAAAAATGCCGCCAAATTTTGACAGGCAGTTCACCGAGATCCTGTCAGTAGATAGAAACCTCTCACTGGCCTCCGCCAGGCGTTCCTCAAAGAGCGCGTGCCGAATCGGAAACCATGCGCAAAGGGTTGAAAGGGTTATCAGAATGAAAAAGTAGGCATCAAAACGATTGCCACCCCACTGGCGGCCTAGTACCCCTTTGATCGCCAATCCAAAAAAAACCATGGAGAGTACTATCAAGAGCATGTTCACTTTCCTTAAATGCTGGTTCTGGCGAATACCGAGATAAATGAAATCAAAACGCTACTGATTTTATTGACAGGTTAAACACGATTAACGAGCCTGGGGCAGCCTATTAACGAAACAAGTAATGGGCGTTCGCGCTAACCTTGCTCGTGAAGCGGGAAACACCCACCGCTAGGGAGCAAGCGATGATCGCGCTTGTATGCCCCAGTGACCATCAACCATAGTGACGATATATAGCGATTGGTATGTGCCTATTACCCGGTTGTTCTGGTCGAACCTGCTAAAGGTGGTCGCTATATGAATTTTTTTTGAGGATGCCAGGACCACCTCCCGCGTCAGCCAGTGAGAGTGGTCCCAGCCAGTAGCAATCAATGATGCATAGATTGGCCGACCAGAGAATTCCTCAGAGGTCGAAAAAACTTTAACGGTGCCGCTTGCAAATCGAACGTGGGGGTAATTTAGCGTTTTGGCCAGCTCAGGCAAATCCCGGTTATTAAACTCACGCATGAAGTCATCGAGAACGGATTGCGCAGCGTTTATAGATTGCTGATGCTCCTTTGCCGTCGCGACAGGCAGTGCCAACAGGATTAGGATAAAAAGTACTAATTTAGACATTCATGCTCCCAGAGAGGTCCGTATAGCCCAAAGCCTAGCAGAGATACAGGAAGATCCCATAGAGGATAGGATATTTAGCAGGGCCATTCATCAGGGGTGTTCAGACAACGGCCCGAATGCTGTATCAATGCAGGTTGTCCTCCGGTCTTCCTGGTTGATGTGTCTTATTCTTGATTGCTGCTTGCTTAAGGTCAGTTGCCGGTGTGCTTTTGATCAGGATAAGTAGTCTCCCA